>JAISOO010000157.1 GCA_031275595.1 Spirochaetaceae bacterium
TCGTCCATGATGTATTCGGAGAGGCGCTCATCCTCCGAGGCAAAGCCGGCGATTGCCACCCGTGTTCCGGCGGGCAGTTCCGCGGCAAGCTCCGCCGCGGACCGCTCTATGGCCTCATCGAGGGAAAGTACGTCCGGACTTTCCCCGGAAAGCCCCTCCCCGCCCCCGCCCGTGGTGGCGCAGGCCGTGAGCGCGGCAAGAACAATTGCCGCGGCTGCGATTGATACATGCTTTTTCATGGATACCTCCTTAATTAATAGCGTGGAGCGTGAAATCCTCACTCTTCACCCTTCTCACTCCTCCCTCTTGACTCACGGAATAAGCGCTGAACCGAGCGGACCCCGGCTATTCGGCTTTGCCGAATAGCTCGGAGTTTTTGCGGAGCAAAAACTCCACGGCATCTATTGCATGGAGTTTTGCCTTTGGCAAAATCCAACTTGTTTCAGCGCTTAAGGAATAAGCGCTGAAACAAGCGGACCCCAGGGCCCCTTCTTGCCGTCGTTCTCTATCTGCACGGCGAAATACGCCGTCTTCCCGCTGTCCCCGTAGTCGAACTCGATCAGGTCCTTCTTCCGCTTGGTGAAAAAGGATTTGCGCAGCTCCTCCGGGTCCGCCGGCGGCGTTTCGCCGGGAGCCGCCACGCGGTACCAGATCCGGTAGCCCTTGTTCGCCGGATCATCGGGGCTGCCGGTAACGTAGACGATTTTTACCCCCAGCTCGTGCCGCCCCACCAGGTAGGTTTCTACCGTCGCCTGCGCCGTGGGCTTGCCGCTGGGGGTCGGCGTACTGTCGTGGGGTTTGAGCCCCAGGGCAACGTAATCGGAATCGACCAAGGGCGGGGAAAGGAAGTGCCTCCGCTTTATGTCCCGTAGTTTCTCCGTTAACGCCTCAAAAGCTTCCCTGCACCGGGCCGTTGCCACGGGGGTCCGGGTGGTCTCGTTTTTCGCCGTGGCAAAGGGCGGCCTCCGCGGTCTGTATGCGGGCGTGCAGTTCCGTAATGACCGCGGGGGGGATGCCCCAGGCGTCCGCGCTGGCGGTCATAACGGCCTCCCAGTCTTTCGCCATTGCCAGTATGCCTTCCCGCGTGGTGGGAAGCCAGTCTTTGCTCGCTGCCATGCTCTGTGTCCTCCTTAATGCGTGGTCCCGAACAGGTTGATCGGGTGTTTTATTGGGTTGATCGGGCGCCCTATTGAGTTGATTGGGGTCCCTATTGACTTGATCGGGAGCCCTAACGGACTGATCGGGCGCCCTATTGACTTGATTGGGAGCCCTAACGGACTGATCGGGGTCCCTATTGACTTGATCGGGCGCCCTATTGAGTTGTCCGGGAGCCCTGTTGACTTGTCCGGGAGCCCTGTTAAACCGACCGGATTCTCCATTGGGATGTTTTTACGCGTGCGTTGGGCAATTTGACCTGTTTTGAGCGGAATTGGACAAACCCGCGGCTTGTCTCCACAAAAAAACCGGGGAATAGGGAACGCCCGCCGCAACGGATAAATCCGCCGCGCCGTCTTTGGTACTGCGGCGTTTTGGGGGGCTGCAACGCGCTACATTTTCCGGTCTAACTCCGTTCCGGTGGGTTTACCGGTTGTGTTTAGCAGACTTTTTTCAAGGCAATGGGTATACGATGAGCCGTTTTCTGTCTTTATGCCTGCCGCTGCCTTGAGCATGGAATTATTGTAGGTGATCCGGAAAATTTGTGCAAGGAGCCCGCCTTTTCCTGACGGCGGAGGCTTTCCCAAAACGAACCCGGGTTTTGGGAAACGCTCCCTTAGCTTATTTTTTTAAAGATCAGGGAAGTATTAATGCCGCCGAAGGCAAAGTTATTGGACATGATATATTCGGTCTCCAGTTCCCGGCCCTCCCCCAGGATATAATCCAGGGGCGCGCACTGGGGATCGATTTCCGTTACGTTGATGTTGGGGAGGAACCAGCCTTCGTTCATCATGTTGACGGAAACCCAGGCCTCAATCGCCCCGCAGGCGCCCAGGGTATGGCCGATGTAATTCTTCAGGGTGCTCACGGGAACCGGGCGGCGGAACACGTCAAAGGTGGCCCAGGTTTCGGCGACATCCCCGGCGGCGGTACCGGTCCCGTGGGTGTTCACATACCCGATGGCTTCGGGGCAAAGCCCGGCGTCCCGGAGGGCCAGGGTCATGACGCCCCCCATGGTGGTCCGGTTGGGATTGGTCAGGTGGGTCCCGTCGGTGTTGGTGCCGAAACCCGCCACCTCGGCGTATATCCGCGCCCCCCGGTTCAGGGCGTGTTCGTATTCTTCCAGTATCAGGGTTCCCGCCCCTTCCCCGATAACCAGGCCGTCCCGTTTGGCGTCGCAGGCGGCCGGGGTCAGGCCGGGGGTGTCGTTTTTTACGGAGGCCGCGAAAAGGGTGTCGAAAACCGCGGCGTCCGCGGCGCTCAATTCATCCGCCCCCCCGGCGATCATCAGGTCCTGGAGGCCGTTTTGTATGGTTTCGTAGGCGTAGCCCAGGGACATGCTGCCGGAGGTACAGGCGGTATTGGTGGTGATAAGCCGGCCCGTTAACCCGTAAAACACTTCGATGTTCGCCGCGCAGGTCTGGGGCATGGATTTAATATAGGTGGTGGCGTTCATATCCTGCACCTTGTTGAGGATGAGCATACTGTAAAAGCCGAGCAGCGCGTCAATGCTGCCCATGGAAGAACCGTAGGCAACGCCGCAGCGCCCCCGGGGGAGTTCCGGGGAACCGGCGAAGGACGCCGCGGACAGGGCGTTCTCGGTGGCCGCCAGGGCAAGCAGGGCGACCCTGCCCATCCCCCGGATCTTTTTCCGGGGATACGCGGGGAACTCAAAATCCACCGGCGCCGCGAGGCGGGTATTCATCTGCTGGTACTTGTCCCATTCGTCCATCCGGCGGACGCAGTTCTTCCCCGCCTTGAGTTTTGCCAAAATGACCTGCCAGTCCGAACCCAGGGCGCTGACCACGCCGCCCCCGGTAACAACCACCCGTTTTTTCATGCCTTCCCCTCCGCCCTATTCACACCAGCCCGCCGTTCACGGAAATAACCTGCCGGGTAATATACGACGCGGATTCCGAAAGGAGAAATACCGCCAGCGCCGCCACTTCCTCGGGCCGGCCTATGCGCCCCAGGGGGATGGCGGGGAGGATCTTGTCCAGGGGCGCGTCCCGGATCATATCGGTTTCGATGATCCCCGGGGCAATGCAGTTCACCGTGATGGACCGGCTCGCCAGTTCCATTGCCAGGGCCTTGGTGGCGCCGATAATGCCCGCCTTGGACGCGCTGTAATTCACCTGCCCCCGGTTCCCGACGAGCCCCGATACCGATGCGAGGGTGATGATCCGTCCCCGTTTTTTTCGGCACAGGGGCATGATCAGGGGATGGAGGACGTTAAAAAACCCGTCCAGGTTGGTATGGACCACCTGATCCCATTCCTCCCCGGCCATGGCGGGGAAGACGTTATCCGCGTTGATCCCCGCGTTACAGATGATACCCCAGGGTACGCCTTCGGCTTCGATATACGCCTCAAGTTTTTCCCGGCATTCCTCCCGGCGGGCAATATCAAAGGACAAGAGGGTTACCTTTCCGCCCCGGGAACGGATTTCCCCGGCCAGGGTTTCCGCCGCCCCCTGGTTTTGGTGGTAATGGGCGGTTACCCGGTACCCCGCGCCGGAGGCCGCCAGGGCGATTGCCCGCCCTATACCCCGGCCGGCGCCGGTGATCAATACGGACTTTTCATTTTTCATCATATTCATATTATACGCTTTCCCAGCGGGAAATATCACCCGCCGCCGCCATCACCGTTATGTTCGCCTTCCCGGCGGGATAAGAACCCGAAGGGTCATGCCCGGACATTTCGCACGCATAGGAAAACACCGCGTCCAAGCGGTAATCTTCCCGGATACAGGTCCGCAGAACGGTGCCGGAGGACAAAAAAGGAACCGCCAGTTCCAATTGAGAAATGCTCAGAATAAAACCGGGGGATGGTTTTTTACCCTCATCCCGGTTGATGATTCCGGACAGGGCGGAGATACTCTGGGCCATACACTCGATGCCGACCCAGGAGGGGATTCCCCCGAATTTTGGATCGTAAAAGAGGCAATCCGGGCCGATGTCATACTCGGCGGAAAGGGTATGCTTCTTTTTATCATAGGTTCTCACCCGGCTTAATAAAAACATTTTCCCCCGGTGGGGGAGCAGGGCGCAAAGCTCCGCTCCTTCGATAATGCCGGTTACATCCTTATCCCGGGACATACCCTAATCCTCCCTTCCGATAATTAAGCTGATGTTACATCCCCCAAAGGCAAAAGAATTGCTCATGCAGATCCGCAGCCCCCCCAGGGCGGTATCCCCGCCGGCAAACCGCAGACGGGGCAGGCCGTCATCGTACACCCCGTCCCATACGTGGACCGGCAGCAGCCGCCGGTCCACGCCGGGGGCTTCGGCGGCATAAGACAAGGCCAGCCAGCAGAGGGCCAGTTCCAGGGCCCCCGCCGCGCCGAGGGTGTGCCCGGTAATGGCCTTGGTGGAGCTTACCGGGGGGCCCGCGGCGGCATCGGGGAAAACCGCCGCCACCGCCAGGGCCTCCATGGCGTCATTGAGGGGCGTTCCGGTTCCGTGGAGATTGATGTACCCCACATCCCCCGGCCCGATACCGGCGGCGGCCAGGGCTTCCCTCATGGCCCGGATCGCCCCCTCGCCGTCCGGCCGGGGGGCGGTTATGTGAAAGGCGTCGGCACTTTCGCCGGCCCCCAGGAGGGCGATGGGAATGCCCAGGGATTCCCGGGAGAGTACAAAAAAAGCGGCCCCCTCCCCCAGGGTGATCCCTTTCCGGTTTTTGCTGAAGGGGTTACAGGGGGCGTCCGATACCGCCTCCAGGGAATCAAAGCCGAGAAGCACGGTTCGGGAAAGGACGTCGACTCCCCCGGCGATCACCGCGTCACAAAAACCTCCCCGGATAAGCACCGCCCCCTGGCTGACCGCCCCCGCGCCGGAAGCGCAGGCGGTGGAAACCCCCAAAACAGGCCCGGTCAGGCCGAAACGGCGGGCAATATACTCCGCGGGGTAAGCCGCCCCCTGATAGCGCAGGGCATAGTTTTCCGGAAAACGGCCGGTGGTAAAATAAACCCCGTGAGCCTCCAGGGACAACTCAGAACCGTTATCGCAGGAACCAACACAAACCCCCACCCGGTCAGGACCGTAGGCGGCAACGACCTGTTCAATCTCGGGACGGATCTGTTCCAGGGCGGCGTCGGCGATACGGAAGATCCGGGGACCCTCCCGGGCGCCGGTGTCTCCGGCGGAAGGGAAAAAATCACCGGGGATACGCCCCGCCAGAAAGGACCGCCCCCCGGGGGAATCCGGGGGGGAACCGCCGGGAAGGGAGATCGGAACAATCCCCCTCCGATCCCCCCGCTGGGCGGCGTCAAAAAAACGTTCCCCCTTGCCGCCGGCACAGCAGAGCAGTCCCGGGGCGGAAAGATACACCGGCGCCTGTTTGGGCATCACCACTCCCCTTCCAGGGTATAGGCGTAACGGCGGAAGTAATTGGCATAGGCCACCGAAGCAGTCCCCTTTTCTATCCTGATGATCGGGGTCTTCCCCTCATAGACGGTCCGGACTTCAGAGGCCGCACCCGCGGCTTTTTCCACCCTGAAGGTCAGGCCCGCCCGTTTCAGGGCCGCCGCAACCGCCTCGGCCCGGTAAAAACAAAGCTGAAAATCCGCCACAATGTATTCGGCGGTGATCCGGGGGGACAGGAAGGGCGATGAAAAAACAAGCCCCCCTTCATCAAAGGAAAGATCCCCCATGCCGACCCCGAGGGTGTTAAAAAAAGCCATGGTTACCCGGTTTTCGTCCGCTTCGGTCCAGGCGTCCAGGATGAATTCCCCCTCCCCGTAAGTTCCGGTAATATGCTGCCCCAGGTCCATGGGGGCCTCAATATCACCGGGGGGAAGCAGGGTGTACCGGGCCCGTTGGGTGAGGTACACCGGCGCGTAGGGAGATTCCGGCGGGTGCGTAACACAGGAAGTCAATAAAAATGCCAAAAAGAGGAAACCGATACGCATACCGCCATACTACCCCAAAAACCGTGGTATACGAGGCTGCTTCCAAATCCTCCGGCCCGTCGGGAACCGTGGTTTTGAAAGACACCCTTTATATATCAAAGCGGTTTAGAAAATCGCTGAAAACTGAAATTTTCATCGATGATTTAACTGAGGCTTTCCCAAAACTCGGTTAGTTTTGGGAAAGCCTCAACTAACGGAAAAACAGGCCGGCTTCATGTGAGGCCCCCGATTTTTCTAAAGCCGGTCTCAAAACCGGCCGAGTTTTGAAACAGGCTTATACCAACAAAATGATGGATATATTTTATCTGGGATTATCCTATGTGTCAAACCAGGATCCGGGGAATCCGGGGCAGCATAGCCGCCGGATCCTCGGGAAACTCGATCGCCGGGCAGAAAAAGACGGGGTATTGGCCCGGGGGCTTGCGGGGGAGGGGGGAACCAGCGGAGAAGGCCGTCTTATTTTGACTGAAGCCGGGGGCAGGCCCTATTTTGCCGACTGCCACGCGGATTTCAGCATAAGCCACTCGAAAAAGGCGGCGGCGGTTTCCTACCTCGCCTCCCCTTCCCCGGGGCGTTTGTTTCGTACCGGCTGCGACATTCAGTATCACCAGCCTCAAAAGGCATACCGTGAAATAGCGGCCCATTTCTTTCATCCCCCGGAACGGGAGTTCCTTGCCGCGGCCGGAACCGAAGGGCTCCGCGCCTTTTACCTGCTCTGGGTATTAAAAGAAGCCTACCTTAAAGTCCGGGGAGGCTCTGTTTTCGACCTATGCCGTTGCCCGGCTTTCAACTTTGAGGAGGCCGGAGGGAGAAGCCCGCCGGAGATACTCCGGGACCGGGGGGAGCTGGAAGGAGTATATATTTTCCCTCAAGGCTATAGAGACGGCCGGGATCTGGAGTTTTTCTTATATGAAACCGGGGAGCCCGCCGCTGACGCCTATTCCCTGGCGGTATGCCGGGAACGGGACGAACGTGACGCCGGACCCTCCGCCGAACCTGAGCTGCGGTGGTTTTCCGGGGAAACATTGCCGCTCAAAAGCATCGCCAGGATAAAGGCCGCCGAAAGGCCGATAAAAACCGTCAGGCCGAAGATATGAACCGGCGCAAAGGAGCTGAGGCTGAGGGCGCCGAAGGACAGGGCAGTGGTGCCAAAGGAGAGGAGAACCCCCAAAGCCGTCAAGGGCCGGCCGGGGAAAGGATGATCCCCCCGCATATAAAACATATAATCCAGGCCCAAGCCGAATACCAAAATTAAGCCGGTCACGGAAAAAAAGCTCAGGGGAATATCCGCCAGGGCCAGGAAACTAAGGGTAACGAGAACCACCAGAACCGCCGCGGCGCAGATCCGCGCCGTATCCCGCGGGGGATAAAAAAACCGGATCACCAGGGCGATGACAAAAAAAGCCGCGGTGAAAAGCAGCAGTATGGTCCGGGTCAGGGCGTCAAGTTCCCGGCTTATATCCTCAACCTTGTTTACAAAAAAAACAAAATCCAGCTCCGCCGCGATTGCCCGAAAGGGGGCCTCGTTTTTTATATGCCGGGGCAGGACGCAGGAGTAGTACCGCCCGTCCACCGGGCCTATCCACAAATTGGCGATTATGTCCGCGAGATAGGGAAGCAGGTCCCCTTGGGGAACAACAAATTGATCCCGGGCCCGCTCAAATTCCTCCCGGAAACCAATAGCCGTCTCCGGGGGAAAACCTAGATGCTCAAACTGACGTTCCACCCAGGGGAGTAAAGCCGCCGCCGCGGCGTAGTTGCGCCGCTGGGTTTTGACGGAGGGAATAAAGAGAGAGGTGGCTATATACGAGGAGAGGTTCCCCCCGGCGATTTCCGCGGCAAGCGCGGCGGCAAGGGTTTCTTCGTGTTCCAGCACTTCCTCGGGACTTTCCCCGGAAACGATAAAGTACCAGGGGGCCGAACCGTAGTTCAAAACCGAAGCGGCGGTTTCTTCGGATTCCGCCAGATAATCCGGCATGGTGTACAACCCGCCGATGTTGTTTTCCACCCGCAGCTTCTCCCGATTGATAAGGAGCAGGACAAGCGCCATAAGGGCTGTTCCCGCAAGCAGCGCCGCCTTGAAGCGGGGGGACCCCATGATACCGGGAGCCCTCAAAAACCGGGGGATAAACCGCTTTTCCCGGGGAGGATTTTTTAACAGCGGGTACAAACAAAAAACCGATAAAAACGAACTGAACAAACCGGCCATCGAAAACACCGCAAACTGCCGGAGGATGGCAAAGGGGGCAAACAGGAGCAGGGCAAAACAGATTTCCGAAGAAACCAAACTCATGGTGATGCTCCGCCTGATGTGGGAACGGATTAAGGCGCCCGTTTCCAGGGAGGGATTTCCCTTCCGGTGGATAAAATAATGGACCGAATAATCCACCCCCATACCGATAAGGGTGGTGCCAAATACGAAGGTCAATACGTGGATCTCCCGGAAGAAAAGCAAGACCGTTCCCGCGGCGGCCAGGACTGAGACGCCGATGGACGACAGGGTTACCACCATAGGCAGGAAAGAGCGGAAGACGGCCACAAACAGCATAAGAACGATAAGGGAAGTAACCGCGCTGATCAGGGATATCTCCCGCTGCGCCCCGGAGGAACTGGCGTAGCTGTGGAAGGGTACCCCGGAATAGACGAATTCCACCGCGGGATTCTGCCGCCGGATCGCGGCGGCGGCGGCGTATATTTGCTCCACCCCGCTTTCCACGTTGGTCAGGGATGCCCCTTCGGCGGAAAGGCTGCCCCGGATCAGCACGTACCAGGTATCCCCCGGCCGGGCGGCAAGCACCTCGTCCTGGAGGGAAAGGCCGCCGCTTGAAAGCAGGGACGAAGCGAGGAACTTTTTCATCCCCCGATCGGCCAGCAGAAAGGGATCCCGGTCGATGGTGTCAAGGCTCGTCAAGGTAAAGGACCCGAACGCCGCGGCCAGGGCCTCTTCGGCGACCCTTTGGGCCCGGCCGTTTTCCAGAAGCTCCCGGGTCTCCCTGTCCAGGAGGACATAGCGGTACCTGTGGAGGTAATCTATAAAATGGGTCAAAAGGGCATCATCCACATAGAAGGCGATACTTTCAAAAACCGGAGAATCCGCCAGGTCCTGATACAAACGACGGGCGGCGTCCTTGGCCGCTTCAAAGTCCCCGCTCCCCACGAGGATGTAGACCCCCCGGCCGGTCCTGGCCCCCAGGATTTTATCCGCGGCGGCCGCGGATCTGAGGGAGGCGGAACCGGGGAGGAGCGCGAACAGATCGGTGTTGATCCCCGCAGGGCCCCCTGAAACAAGGGACAGCAAGAGGGCGGCGGCGATACCTGCATGGAACAGAAGCCAAAGCCCGGGGAAAAAGAAAGGGGTCCCCTTAAAGGGAAAAGAGGGCAATTTCACGGGGGTCTAAGGCTCCGGGAAAAACATGACCGGATAACTCATAGTGGATGGTATCTCCGTTTTGTTCATAGAGGGTGATTTGACGGATAACCGAATCTCCCCGCAGGATGATCCGCCGGGCAAAGGAACGGAGGTTTTTTTCCCCGGGTACCAGTCCCACCGTCCAGCTTCCATCGGCCTCAACAAAATAATTATCAAACTTATCCAGCAGCTTATCCATATTCCCGGAAAAAACAGCGCTTATGGTTTCGGCAAGCTGCAAAAAAGTTTCGTTTCCCCGGGCATCGAGCTTTGTTGTCCTTCCCCCGGGACTCCACTGGATAAGATAATCCCGGCCCACCGCCATGGTTGAGGGAAAGGGCCTGAGGGTTTCCCATACCATACCCCGTTCCGCGTCAATGATAAAGGCTCCCTCCGATTCCAGGGAACGTTTCAGCCGGTTCAAGGTCTTTTTTTGGGTAAAAGCGCCTTTTACCAGGGGATGGGCCGAAAGGATCGTATTTATCTCCCGGTACCGGGGGAGGGCCGCCGGGGAAAGGGGGTACCGGAAAACCTCTTCGGAAACCTCCTGGGCAACGAGGGGACCGGTGAGGCCCATGACCAGGAACAGGCCGGAAAGGAAAACGCGAAGGGGGCGGAAGAACCGGCGGCTCATGGGGAACCCTCCGGATCAAGCTGAGCCAAGAGGATTTCTACCTTATCGGTAAAAATCCGGGGGCAGATGAAACAGGAATCCTGGGTGGAGATATGGCAGGCCATTTGGGTACTCACCCCCCTGGTAGTGATTTCTCCGGTTTCCGGGCGGGAAAGTTCGTATCGTATTCTCAGGCGGTTTTCATATTCATCCAGAATCGCTTTGATCCGCACCCGGTCGCCAAAATGAAGGGGTTTTATAAACTTGAGGGAAATATCGATCACGGGAAAGACATACCCCGAAGCCTTCATTTCCCGGTAACCGTAGCCGATCTTGTCCAACAGAGCGCAGCGGGCCTTTTCAAAATACTTCACGTAATTACCGTGCCAGACTACCTCCATGGGGTCTATATCGTAAAATTCGACGGTACATTCCACTTCGACGGTCAGATTCCGGGAATTCATAGGATACCCCCCACGCAAAATTTATTCGGGATCCCATGCCCCGCCAAATACCGGCAACGGCCCTCCGGTTTCGCCCAAAAATCATAAAAATTATACCACTGATACGGGTACTGTTTACAGTACTCCTCCAAGGATGCCGCGAAACTCCGGGCAAGCTCCCGGATCCTATCCCCCCGTTCTTTCCGGGGGCAGTCGAAGGAGACGGTACTTTTACGAACCAGCATATCGTATTCCGGTTTCAGGGACAGGTCCCGGCGCCGCAGGGCAAACACAAAATAAACGGGGGCCTTCAGCAGGGCGGCGAGAAAAAACGGGCCATAGGCAAAGGGCGCGTTTTCCCCCAAAAAAGGGAAGAGAAAATATTTGTCCCGGGTGTTAATTGAGGTCCGGTCCCCGGCGATCACCACAAGCTCCCCCGCGGCCAGCCGGTCCTGGAGCAGGACCGCCGTATCCGGGCCAAAGTCTTGCACATCAATGGTATGTACCGCCGATTGGGGATTCAGCTCCCGCAGCATCCGGTTGAAATGGGCGGTTACGGATCCTTCGACCACGGAAGTTACGGGAATCTCCCGGGAAACTCCGGTCCGGTTAAAACTCGCCAGAGCCCGCAGGAGTTCGGCGTTTCCCAGATGGGAACAGATGAGGAACGCCCCCTCCCCCCTTTCAAGCCGGTCTCTCAGGTCCCGAATATCATCATCATGGAAATGGACCCGATCCAAAAAAAACTTTCCCCCCCAGGATTCAACCTTTTCCACCATGGTGAATGAAAAGGCGAGAATATGCCGCAGCGTACTTTGGGGCGGTTTTTTATCCCCGGTTTTGACCACGGCGGCTTTTTTAAGGTACCGGCGGGACTCATCCCGGCCTTTTTTGGAGAAAACATAATAAAAAAAACCCACCGGAAAGGCGAGGAGCCGCAAAACATAAACCGGCAGCAGCCTGAAAAGGATGAGGAGCAGCCGTACCTGCCAGTAACCCACGGCCTGTTCCCTATGTTCCGACCAATGCCGGGGCTGGGCCGCGGACGCTCCGGCGAATTTTGCCGAAAATACCGGAGCCTTCATGGGTTTCCCCCACGGGCCCGGAAGCGCCGGTAAATCAGTACCGGCAGCCGGAAGATCATCCCCCAAAAAAGCCTGAAGAACACCAGGCTGATCCGGATATTATCCTGAACCAGACGAAAATGGGAGATCCCGTCCGGAGGGTACACCACCGGGACGGGATGGAAAAAAAGGGGAACCCCCAGCCAGACCAGCCGGACAAGGATTTCAATATCTATCCCCATACGGGGATCAAGGCGGTGCCGGCGGCTAAGCCGCCAGAGGGGCTCCACCGGATACACCCGGAACCCGCACATGGCGTCTGGAATGTTTGGGGAAAGGGTGGTTATCCGGGTCCAGACATTGGCAATAATCCGGCCTTTGACGCGGCTTACAGGAGCGGAATCGTCAAATACGGGGAAACCGCAGATCGCCGCCTCCGGATGTTTCGCGGACTCCTCCATGAAAAAGGCCGCCTGCCCCGGATCATGCTGGCCGTCGGCGTCGATCTGCAAAAGATGGGTAAGCCCCAATTCCCGGGCCCGGTCTATACCCGCGCACAAGGCCGCCCCCTTCCCCCTGTTTTTATCCAACGCCACCAGCACCACCGAGGGAAAGGTCCCGGCGGTATCCGCGAGATACGCCTTGGTTTCCCCATCACTGCCGTCATCCACCAGGATCACCGGAAGGTCCCGCGCTTTCAGCAACTTTTCCACCAGGGGCCCCGTTGTTTTACCATGGTTGTATACGGGGATAAGATAACCTTGCCTCATGGAAGCGTCTCCCGGGCCTTGGAAATCAGCAAGAGGCCGACGGAATAAATTTCTTCACCGGAACCGGTAAAGGTAAAATGCAAGGTTCCTTTTTGAGGATCGTGACGCAACTTCAGGAAAACCCGGGAACCGGGACGGATCATGGCGGAAAATTTAAGCCGTTTTGCCCCGGCCGCAGTTATACCTGTGGCAAAATACCGGTCGGCAAATCGCAGGGCCAGTTCAAGCTGAGCCACTGCGGGGAGCAATTTAAATTCCGGAAAGTGGCCGTCAAAATAATCAAGTTCCAAAGAACACACAAACTCCAGCGTCACCGAGGTATCGGTCCGCTCCAGTACCCGCAGGCAGGACAGGCCCCGGATGGACGGCAGGGACGGGGACTCCGCCACAGGTTCCGCCGGTTCCCGCCGTGCAAAAAGGGCCTGGATTTCGTCCTTTTTCTTTTTCCCCTGGGGATCCGTGGGGAACGCGTCGAGGTAGCGCCAGCGTTTGGGAATCACGACATATTCAAAAAAACGCGAAAGATACTCCCGAAAATATTGATTGATCCGATATTTTTCAGTGTTACGGAATTTTTCGATCCCCGCCTGATTGAGGACCAGGGCCGCCGCCAGATACTGCCGCTTGTCCGCCATGGCCAGTACCGAGACATCGGCCGCCAGGCCGGATTGCAGGAGGCGGCTTTCCACCTCCGGCAGGGAGATCCGCTTTTCCTCAATTTTGACGATTGAGTCGGCCCGTCCATGGAGGAGAAAACTGCCGTCGGGAAGGATCTCCGCTAAATCCCCGGTGGCAAAACCCGCGGGATCTTTGATATTGGGGGACCGGATCACGAGGCAGCCCGATTCATTAAGGGTTATCCGGGCGTTATCAAAGGGGGTCCAGGCAAGGCCGTTCTTGGACTGCCGAAAGGCGATGCCGCTAGTCTCGGTACTGCCGTACACTTCCAGGGGCCAAAAACCCAGAATTCCGTCGGTTTTCCGGGCTGTATCCGGGTCCAGGACGCCGCCGGAGGTAAAGATCCAGGGGGATCGGAGCCGGAAACTCCCCTTCGCGTCCGGTTCCGCGGACCCGAGCTCCACGGCGCGTTTCAAAAAAGCGGGGACCGTGATGATCATATACGCATCGTCGGTTAATGCCTCCAGTTCCTCGGGATACCTGATCCGGAAACGGCGGAAGGGTACGCCGGCGGTAAAGGGCAAAAGGATAGCAAAAAGGAGCCCGTAAATATGGTGCTGGCTGACGGTGGAACAGACCTTGCGGCTCAAAAATTCCTCCCCCCATTTTGAGAGGATAAAGGCGTTATCGATTTCGAATTCCGTCAGCCGCTGTTGAACGGCCTTGGGCCTCCCGGTGGTCCCCGAGGTGTACATCATGATCACCGTTTCATCCCGGTTGATGACCGGGGGTGGTTCCGGTGGAGCCGGGGCGCCGGCCAGCAGGGCGGGGAGGGAAAAGGAACCGGCCATATCCTGATCCGTCAAAACCGCTGTTCCGGGTGCGCGGATCTCGGCGATGTACTCCGCCGAAATATTAGCCGTCAGGAGAATCTGTTTTTTGCATTGGAGCAGGGCGGTAAAGGCGGCCAGAAAAAACCAGCAGTCCTCCACGTGGAGGATCCATTTTTCCGCCTCCTGGGTACCGATAAACCGCCGCAGCCGGGCGCTATCCTCCAGAAAATCTCCCCAGGTTTTATAGCTCCCCCCGGTAAAGGCTCCGTCGTAGCATAGTATCGTATCAACGGGCCGGGAAGCGGGGCTCATCCGCGACAAGGGAAAAGCCCGGGGCATTTTTTTATCGACCCTTTTACGGACCATCAATTCACCCCCAAAGAGTATACCGATAAATATATAGGAAATTCCGCCATTATACAAAGACCACAGGACATCGGAGGCAAAAAAAACGGTCATCGCCGCGATTCCGCCGTTTATGATAAAAAAAAGGCACCAGACCAGGGTTACCTTCCGGCAATAGGCTTCCACCCGTTTTTCCGCCAGGGACCCCCGAAGGGTCTTATCCCACAAAACCGCAAACCGGAAAATCATGGGCGGGGGGAACCGGAGGGTAAGGGCAAAGGCAATGAGGAGGGTCCCGTTAATAAATACCGGGTACAGTTTTAAAAAAAGCGCGGAATTGGTTACAAAACAGAGGACCCCCAGGAGGAGGAGCAGGAGGGGACCGCCCAGGGCTTGTAAGCTCCCGGGCTGCAAAAGGGAGCCCGGAGGCTTTTTTTTTTCGCCGACATAAACAAAAAACAACCTGCGGCGATGGAACCCACAAAAAGCGCGACCACCCGCGGGGGGAGTTTCAAGAAGACCAAGCAACAAAAAACCGCCAGGGGATATAATACCGCCTGGATATACAGAAAAATTCCGGCGGACTTCACCATGATTATGAGACCTTGACCAGGGGGAAGAGAATATCCACCACATCCTGGAGGGTTTTGACATTTTTAAACTGAGCCGGATCGATCTTTTCGACGGTATATTCCTTCATTTTGACCATAATATCCACCGCGTCAATGGAATCAAGGTCAAGATCCGCCGCTAAAGACGCCCCGGGGGTGATTGCGGCGGGATCAAGATAAAATTCCTGAACCAAAATATCCTTTAGGGCCGCAAAAAGATCGTCCTTGCTCATACGGCCGCACTCCCGGCGGTTTCCGCGCGTATATAGGCGGCCAGCGTATCAATCGACGCAAAATGTTTTTTGTTTTCCGCGCTTTCCGCAGAAAATTTTACCCCAAACCGTTTTTTCAAGGCCACCCCCAGTTCCAGGGCATCGATGGAATCCAATCCCAACCCTTCACCAAAAATCGGCGCCGAATCATTGATGTTTTCAGGGGTTATATCCTCAAGCTCCAGGGCGTCGATGAGCAATTCTTTTATCTGTAATTTAAGATCCTTCATTATCGTTTCTCCGCAAACATATTCTGAAATGTCTTTAATATATATAAAAAAAGGGGCTCCGTCAAGTCGAGCAGGAGGCTACCCCAGGGCATCGGCGTTTACTTTCCCAAGGCTGAAATTTGCCAAAACATTGAAGAATTTTTAACCACAAAGGTACACAAAGGCGCAGAAGGAAGGAATA
>JAISOO010000167.1 GCA_031275595.1 Spirochaetaceae bacterium
TGAAAAAAGAAATTATTTTCAGGAGGAACTTACCCTTCTTGACCCTGATATTATCATTGCGGCAAACCTGTGGGGCGGCAAGGTTGAACGCCAATACCTGGATTTGTGCTTCGGGGAAAAGGCGCGGGAGAATCCGGTTGGGTACTACCCCAATAAAAATTCCCCCAACGGTATTTTATACGAATTTGAGTTGAACGGAAAAAAGATAAAACTGATAGACCTGTATCATTTTTCCAGGTTTGGCGTATGCGACCAGGACTATTACTTTTCCCCGGTTAAAAATCTGCTGTTCCCCGGATAAGGGAGACGGTCCGGACAGCGGATAAAAGCAAAAAGCATAACAACCACAAGGGCGCACAAAGGAACACAAAGGGAAAAAAAGACCGGAAACCCGGATAAACCGTACAGGAATTCTTTAAGGGAGACCGCGAATATCCCCCCCACCCTTCACACCTCACCCTTCCCTCTCCACCCTTCCCTCCTATCAGCAGATTTAGCCTGACCAGGGTACTTACAGTTCATCCGCCAAAGAACGTAAATTCGCGCTCATTACCCGGTCCGGTTTCCGGTTGTAGAAGAGGATCAGCTCCTCTATATAGGTCTTTAACTCCCCCCGGGCCGCGGCGTTGTCCAGATTCCGCCGGAGATCCGGAATTGCAAGCCGGGTTCCCGATATAATCAGATCCGGGTTTACCGTTACACCGGGGTTCCCCAGGATAATAAGGGGGTAGTAGTAGCCGTTCCCCTTGCCATAGTAACGCAGGGCGATTTTAGACAGGGTGTCGCCCCATACAACCCGGTGGGTTTGGGCGCCTTCCAGGATGATGTTGCCCGTTGCCTTGGGCGGCGGGAATTCGCTTTCAGGCGGAGGAGCCGGAGGAGGGCTGGGCCGGGGAGCCGGTTCGGGAGCGGGGGCCGGTTCGGGTGGGGCCGGCTCGGGGGCGGGGATCGGTTCGGGCGGCGGAGGGGCCGGTTCGGGCGGCGGAGGGGGCGGCTCGGGCGGAGCGGCCGGGGGAGGGGCGGCCGGAGCCGGGGAACTCTGCTGGGTACTCTGGCAGGAACCGATAAAAATAAGCGACAGGATCAACAAAAAACAACAAAAAAACTTTTTTAGCATACTGGATCTCCTTCAATCAGCATCGGCAAAAAACGGGCCGATCTCAATGGCTCTGTCCGCAAAACAACCGGCTTTACGGGACAGACATAACAGGGGCAAAGTTCATTCAAAACTAAGGCCCATAACCTGATCCACCGGCAGGGAAAACACGATGCCCCCGGCCTTGGTGGTGATTCCGCAGGCCAGGCTTACGGCCTGCATAATGGGGCCTTTTTTTTCCCGGCTGGTAAGAACCATGACTATCTCCTTTTCGTCCTGAACGGAAATGCCGAAGAATTTTACCGGCCCGCTGGAGGCCAGGCCCCGGGCGCTGAGGACGGTTCCCCCGGCAGCCCCCGCCTCCCGGGCGGCGGTCATAAAATCGTCGCTGTAACCCTGGTTTATTATGGCAACAATAAGGTCGTTTTTAATCTCGCCGCGCATGGGCCCTCCCTCTAGGGTAATTTTCTCGTTTTTGATGATGCTCTCCTTAAAAACCCGCAGAATGGGGGTGTTTATTCCCGAAAGCGGTATGGTAAAGGCGATGCCTACCCCGGGATTCTGCCGCCCGATCTTCTTGCGGACTTCCTGCATAAGAACCGGCGCCATTATCTCTTGTTCCAGGCAGAGGACCACCGCTTTGTCGCTTGAGCCAATGCCCAAAAGATCCAGGATATCCGAACTTGCCGTTCCCGTGCCCTTACTGATGAAGTGAAAACGGACTTTTTCTTCCTCAAAAATCCGGGTTATAAGCTGGATCTTGCTCCAGTCGATGATGAAAACCGCCAGTTTTATCCGGGGCGGGGCTTTAAGATCCGGCTCCGGGTTTTTGTTCCCGCTTCCCAGCCGGGGGAACTTAAAGGGCCATTTAATAAAAGGTTTTTTCTCAGCCATTGAAAGGTTCCTCGAAAAGCGTAACCGCGCCCAGTTCCTCCGGGCTGAAGACCGGTATTTCCCCCTCCACCGGCCGGGAGGCCTTCAGCTTGGCGCCGTATACCAGGCCCATAAGCTGGATGATGATCAGGGGGGTCATGGCCACCATGGCCACAATCCCGAAAGCGTCGGTCATCAGATCCCGCCCCGCCCCCTCGGCGGTTCCCATGGCAAGGGGAAGCAGGAAGGTGCTGGTCATGGGGCCGGAGCAGACACCCCCCGAGTCGAAGGCGATGCCGGTGAAGATCTTGGGTACAAAGAAGCTGAGGATCAGGGCAAAGGCGTAACCGGGGATGAGGATCCACATGATGGGAATACCGGCCAGGATGCGGATCATGGTGATGGCCAGGGCGATAGCCATACCCACGGCCAGCCCCCGGTTCATAACCTTGTGGCTGATGACCCCGCCGGAAATATCCTCCACCTGCTTGTTGAGCACGTGAACCGCCGGTTCCGCGTTCACGATAAAGTAGCCTATCACCATGCTGAGCGGAACCAGGATCCACTTAAAAGGCGCCGCCCCCAGCCGGGAACCCAGAAGCTGGCCCACCGGGATAAAACCCACGTCCACCCCGGTAAGAAACACCACCAGGCCGATGAAGGTGTAGATAAAGCCAACGGCGATACGGCCCAACTGGTGGCGCTTGTAGCGCCGGGTAAGGATCTGAAAGATCAGGAAAAAGACCACGATGGCCCCCAGGGCCATGGATACATCCTTGGCGTAGTGGGGAAGTTCCAGGGCGAAATACTTTACTACCTCCCGGGAATTTTCCACCTGGGGCACGGTGAAGCGGACCGGATCCATGTT
>JAISOO010000013.1 GCA_031275595.1 Spirochaetaceae bacterium
AGAGGGTAAAGCCCTGGAACTCTTTATGGAGATGACCCGGCGGCTGAGTATTGGGGAGGCGGAGACGAAGGCGGCCTTTACCAAGGCCCTGGACAAACAGAAGGCATATTTTGCCGCGGTAAAGAAGCTGGGGCAGGAGGCCCTGGAAAATGCCCGTAAAGCGGACCGGCCGGTGATCGCCGTCCTGGGCCGGCCCTATAATGCCTTTACCCCGGAGGCCAATATGGGGATCCCCCGGAAGTTTACCACCCGGGGTTATTCCATCATACCCTTCGACATTCTCCCCTTTGAGGATCAGAAGATCTTCCCCAATATGTACTGGTATTACGGACAGCAGGATGTAAAGTCGGCGAATTTCCTCAAAAACGAGGATAATATCTACGTTACCTATATCACCAACTTCTCCTGCGCCCCGGATTCTTTTATTCTCCATTACCTCAAGTGGGTGATGGGGCAGAAGCCCTTCTTGGTGCTGGAATTGGACTCCCATTCGGCGGACGCCGGGATAGATACCCGGGTGGAGGCGTTCCTGGACATTATCGACGGTTACCGCTCTAAAAAGACCGGCCTTGAGGGAGAACGGTACGACAATGGATGGCGTTTTGTCTACGACCCATCCGCCGCCGGCGGGGAGAGCATTAGGATCGAAAACGGCAAGACCGGGGAAAAGGTGCCCATCCGGGGCAATAAACGGGTCAAGGTGCTCCTGTCCAACATGGGGGCTATTTCCACCGAATATATGGGTGCTGCGGTGCGGGGTTTAGGCATCAACGCCGAAGCCCTGCCGGTGGCCACCGCCAAAACCGTACAAATCGCCCGGGCCCACGCTTCGGGGAAGGAGTGTGTCCCCAGCCACCTGGTCCTGGGGAGTGCCCTTCAGTTCTTTAACAGCGAAAAGTATCGCAAGGACGAGCTTTACCTCCTCTTTGTGCCGATTACCACCGGACCCTGCCGGACCGGCCAATACTACGTGTATTATGAAAACCTGTTTAAGGACATGCGCCTTGAAAACGTGGTGGTTTTTATCCTCTCCGCGGATAACTCCTACACCGAGTTAGGTCCGAATTTCGCCAAGGAAATGTGGAAGGGCCTGGTGCTTTCCGACTACCTCAAGGATATCCAGACCGCTCTCAAGGCCCTGGCGCGGGATCCGGAGCAGGCCCAGGCGGATTATGAAAAGTCCTGGCGCAAGGTTATGGACGCGGTGGAACATGAACCCAAGCGGATATGGAAGGAATTGCGGCAGGTCGCGGAGGACGTAAGGAAGATCCCCCTTAAGCGGCGTCTCACCGACTGTCCCAAGGTCCTTATCGTAGGGGAGATCTACGTGCGCCGGGACGATTTTGCCGTGGGGGAACTCACGGACCTGATGAGTGAACGGGGGATCGTGGTCAAGGTGGCGGGGATCTCCGAGTGGATCCACTACCTGGACTTTGTCCGGGAATACGCTTTAAAGAAGCTCATCAAATTGAGAAACCCCGGGACCAGACTCTTCTCCAAACCCTGGCGGGATCTTAAAAAGCTGGAAATAGAGGAGTGGTGGAAACATTCGATAGAAAAGAAGGTCCTCTCCATCCTGGAACCTACGGGATTGATCCCCAAAACGCCCCATGATATGCACGAGATCATGGAGAACACCCAGAAATACTTTGTCAACCTGGAACTCAACTCGGAGATCGCCGTATCCAGCGGGGCCGCCGCCACCGCCATGGAACAGGGGTATTCGGGAATCGTGAATATTTCTCCCTTCGCCTGCCTTATCGGTCGGGTTATCGAGGGGCTTTTTACCCCCTGGGCCCGGGAACGGAACTATCCGACCCTCTCGGTAGAGGTGGACGGGAACCTCCTCCCGCCAAATATCGTAAATAAACTCAATATTTTTATGGTTAATGTCCTCCGGTTTAAGGGCAATACCGATCTTTCCGGGCTTATCGATGCAGCGGGGAGCCATAACCCCCGGTTAAACGAAGCTGTGCCGGAGAACCACCCTGCCGGTTTTTCGGAGGAGGATCAAGACGATGGAGAACGGGAACTGGCGGCGGTTTCCGCCGGCGGGGGAAGCTCCTGCGAAGGGTGTAACGGCTGTAAGTAATCAACATGAAGATCAATTCCGACCTGAAATGGGCTCTGGTTCTGTCCGGAGGGGGAGCCAGAGGGTTTGCCCACATTGGTATTCTTAACGCTTTTTCCGCTCTGGGCTTTCCCCGGCCTTCTTTGGTGGTGGGAACTTCCATGGGGGCCATTGTGGGGGGGCTTTATGCCTGCGGGATGGAGAGCGGGGAGCTTACCCAGTTTGCCCGGGAATTTGACCTGCGAAAACATCTGGACGGATTTGCCTATAAGTTTGATGGCCCCCTGGGCAAGGTGGTCCAGACCGGTCAAATTTTGGGGAACCTCGCGGCCCGGCCCGGGATGGATTCGGGACAGCGGATCCTGGAACTCCTGGAGAACCTCTCCGGGGGAAAAACCTTTGAGGAGACCCGGATTCCCTTCCGCTGCAATGCCGTGGACATCGTGGAGGGTAGGGAAGTGGTGTTTTCCTCCGGTTCCGTTGCCCGGGCAATGCGGGCGTCCATGTCTTTTCCCGTATTTTTTGAGCCCCTTCGGGAAGGTGACCGGCTTCTGGTAGACGGAGGCTTGGCCGATAATCTGCCGGTTTACATAGCCCGGGCAGCGGGATATAAAAGGATCCTGGCGGTGGATGTGGGGGATTTCAAAGTCCGGTCCGCCCAGAGCTTACGGACCGGAATGGAGGTCCTTTTCCGGGTCTTCGATGTGACCTTTCATATTCTTAAACAACGGAAAAAGAAGGCGACCTTTACCATTCATACCGGCGGTACGGCGACTCCCTTCTCTTTTTCCCGGGCCGCCTCCATCATTCAAATCGGGGAGCGGCTTGTCCTGGAACAGGAAAGGCTGATTCGGGCTTTTTTCGGCACCGGCCCGGAGGCGTTTTTTATCCGGCGGCAGTACCGGGAATGCGGCGTCCGGACGAACGAGGCTGCTGTCGGATAAAAAACGCCTCCGGATCGCGGGAAGTCTGTTATGGAGGATGTTTATGGAGAGGTTGAATAAAAACATCGAAGCCTTGGTTGCTTCCTATGGCCGCTACGGCCTGGTGAATCAAACCGGCGGTTCAAACCTGCCCAGCCGGGATAGTATTGACGATATACTCCACGGCCTGGACGAACTCATCTTCCCCGGGTTCCGGGAAAATGAGGGGCTGGATCATGATAATCTGCAATTTATCACCGCCGAGCGGGTTTACCATATCGCCCGGGAACTGATCCGGGAAGTGGAAAAAAGCCTGGTTTTTTCCAGCCGGAAGCCCGGCAGCTCCGGAGGTGGAAAAAATGCCTGCGGGAGCGAAGGCTGCCATGCGGCGGCGGAACTTATCGTCAATGATTTTTTTGACGAACTTCCCCGGATTCGCCGGGCTCTTGCCTTGGATATGGAGGCCGCCTTTAAGGGGGATCCCGCTGCAAAAAGTACTGAAGAGGTTATTGTCTCCTATCCGGGATTCGAGGCCATCACGGTTCACCGGCTGGCCCACTTTTTTTGGGTCCGGGAAGTGCCTCTGATCCCCCGGATCATGAGTGAGCTGGTCCATGGCAGTACCGGCATTGATATCCATCCGGGGGCTCAAATCGGGGATTCCTTTTTTATCGACCACGGTACCGGGGTGGTCATCGGGGAAACCACGGTGATTGGAAAAAATGTCAAACTCTATCAGGGGGTAACCCTGGGGGCCCTTTCGGTAAAAAAGGAAGAGGCCGATAAAAAACGGCATCCCACCATCGAAGACGATGTGACCATCTATTCCGGGGCTACCATCCTGGGAGGCCGGACCGTCATTGGCCGGGGCTGTACCATAGGGGGCAATGTCTGGCTTACCGAATCGGTACCTCCCCACACCATGGTGTACACTAAAACCGATCAAGCGGTAAAATCGTGGTAGGCCGGTCTGCCGGATAGGGGCTTTTTCCTGAGAAGCCGCAAGAGCCGGTAACAGGCCCATCGGTTTTAGAACCGGCCCGTTTGTCCGGTATTTCAGAAAACCCCAGACGTTTAAAACGTAATAATGCCCTTGATATACCCATCCGATTTATTTATTAGAGTTGTTCAGAAACTTCAGTTTCTGAACAAATTCCGCTGAAAAAAGCAAAATGCGGAGCATTTTGCAGGACTTGTTCAAGAACCAACCGGGTTCTTGAACAAGTCTATTGACTTTAAAAATGCTTCACCATTCATCCTGGCCAAATTGAATTCCTCACACATTACGAATGCCCTAAAGTCTCACATAAAAACCTGACCGAAAACCTATTGTTCCTCCTTATTTCTTGGGATACAATGGGCTAAGGGGGATGGGGTGAAAATCGCGTTGGTACATTATCACTTGCACCGGGGGGGCGTAACTTCGGTGATCTATAACCAGGCCCAGGCCCTCTTGGAAGGAGGGGATGAGGTCCTGATTATTACCGGAGATGAGTGCCCGGCGGACGCTCCTTTTCCCGGTGTATGTGTCAAGGCGCTTCAGTATGACCGTCCCGGTACGCCGGAGGCTCCGGCGCGGGATTCGGAGGAAGGGGCCCGAAATCTGGCGGATTCCCTCCTGCGGGCCATGGAAAGCCATTGGGGGATACCTGCGGATATTATCCATGTCCATAATCCTCTGATCCAGAAAAACGCCGCCCTGGTACCCGCCGTGAATATTTTAACCGGCCAGGGACTTCGTTTTTTATTACAAAACCACGATCTGGCCGAAGATTTTCGGCCGGATGTATACATGGTTCATGATGAATACCCGGAAAACTGCCATTACGCGGTGATCAACAGCCGGGATTATTCTTTTCTCCACCGGGCGGGACTCAAGACCGCGGGGCTCCATTTATTGCCCAATGAGGTATCTCCCCTGGATGCCGCTCCGGGGCTGGAGCAAAAGCGTTACCTCTATCCGGTTCGGGGTATTAAGCGAAAAAATCTTGGGGAAGCCCTGTTTTTGTCCCTCTTTATTCCCAAGGGAAAAACTATTGCCGTTACCCTTCCCCCTAATTCTGAAAAGGACCATCGGGTCTACCGGTTCTGGGTTGGGCTTGCGGAGGAACTCAGGCTGCCCGTGGAATTTGGAATAGGTTCCACCGATACTTTTTCCCGTATTATCGGCAGCGCCTCTTGTGTTATTACCACCTCGGTAAAGGAGGGATTCGGGTTTTCTTTTCTTGAGCCCTGGACCGCCGGCCGGGCGGTGATAGGCAGGCGGATCGATTATGTTTGCAAAGATTTTGAGGAAGCCGGGGTACGGTTTGATTCCCTCTATTCTTCTATCAATATTCCCATGGTTTATATTTCCCAGGCCATGCTCCGTAAAAAAATGGATCATACCATAGCCGGGGTTTATGAGGCCTTTGGTCTTGAACCGCCCCATTATATTATCAAAATGTTGAACGATGAACTTTTTTCCCGGGATGAACTCGATTTCGGCCGTATGGACGAGGATTCCCAGGAATATATCATCCGTACCATGGTTTCCAATGAAGCGGTGTTCCGGGATATCGCGGAAGTTAATCCCTTCCTTACGGAACTTGCCGGGTGGCGGCCTGACGAAGACCTTATTACCCGGAACCGGGAGGTCATATCCAATGTCTACGGCAGGGACCGGATCCGTCAAAAAATGCGAGAGGTTTATCAGGCGGTGCACACCACCCCGGTGGTTCATAAAATTTCAAAAACCATGCTTCTGGAACTGTACCTGGATCCTTTGCGCTTATCCTTAGTTGAGGTAGGGAATGAATGAAGCCCAACGGGACAGGTTTATCTCCCTGATCCGGAACGCTTCGCCCCCCATATTTCTGCCAGAGTCCCCGAAGCTTGGTCCGGCTCTGGAAGCCCTGGTATATCCCGGTGTCAAAAGCCCTCTCCAGGGGATCCGGGCGGTCCTTTTCGACATCTACGGGACCCTTTTTACTTCCGCCGCCGGGGATATAGGTTCCGGGGACGGGGTGCAGCGGGGAGACCTTGACGCCATTGCCCGGGAGTATCTTCCGGGCTGTACTGGGGAAGCGCTTCAAAAGCATTTCTATGAAGCGGTATGTCAGGCCCACGCCCGGCTTTACCCCCGGACCCCCTATCCGGAGATTAAGGTCGAGGAAGTTTGGGCATCCCTGTTTCGGGGGGCCTTAGCCCGGTATGGTATAACCGGTATTGATCCGGAAGAATTCGCCCTCCGGTACGAATTGGCGGTGAACCCGGTTTTCCCGAAACCGGGCATTCCGGATCTTTTTGAAAAACTCAAAAAACTCCCGATGATTTTGGGACTCATCTCCAACGCCCAATTTTTTACCCCCCTTTTATTTGAGGCTTTTTTTGATAAATCCCCGGAAGCGCTTGGTTTTGATCCCCGGCTCCTCATCTATTCCTTTGAGGCAGGGGAGGCAAAACCTTCACCGGCTCTTTTTAAAAAGGCGGCGGACCGGCTCGGTTCCCGGGGCATTTCTCCGGATACCGTTCTTTTTGTGGGGAATGATATGCTGAAGGACATCTACGGCGCCGTTTCCGCAGGCTTTAAAACCGCCCTTTTTGCCGGAGACGGCCGATCCTTACGGCTTCGGGAGGGAAACCCCTTGACGGAAAAAATCCTGCCCGATGGTATCATCCTTTTCTTGTCCGATATTCCCGCTATGATAGGCGGGGCTGTTTCAGAATCCGGGTAAACATTTTTAGCGGCTCCTGCTAAAAAATTATTCCCCCATGCCGAATATTAAACGAAGATGAAACCAGTGGAGTGAAAAGGTTGTTTTCTCAAGAGATGAGCGATTTGATTTTTAAGGTAATCACCTCGTGGCAGGTTATCGTGGTTACGGTGGCCCTGGTAGTTTATTGTTTTCTGGTTAACGCCGCGGCCCGGCTAAACAGCAAAACCAGGATGAAACGCCCCTCCGTACCTAAAAAAGACAACCGGGTCCTTCCCCCCTCGGAACCATCGCCGGAGAAAGGAAACGAGGGGGATGAGCTGGGACTTGAGGAGTAGCCGCTTTACCGGTCAAAGGGTCAATTTATCTTTCCATAAAAAATTTTTTATGTTCCTGATTTTTTGGTCCCCCAGGAGTATTTTAACCGCCCTTTTGGCCTCGTCATCGGACCAGGATAAGGCGGTTTGGGAGAGAATCTCGGCGGCTTCGGCAAGATTGTACCGCCGGGAGTTTTTGCGGAAAAAGTCCAAAAGAGCCCTTTCTTCCCGGAGGCCCTCCCGGGCCCTGCCTTCGCAGACATCGCAACAGGCCGATTCCGGGCTTTCACCTCCCCCTTCATAATTAAGCAGTTCCAGGAGGGCCTGCCTCCTGCAGGAACCGGTGTTTTTGGCATAGGCCATAAGGTCCAAGAGCCGGGCCCGGTCCGCTTGGGTTTTGGCCCTGCTGAGGGCCGATTCGTCATCGGGCCCCCAGAGCAGGATCGCCTGGGACAGGAGTCCGTCCCGGCCGTCCCGGCCCGATTCCTGGAGGTAGGCCTCCACCGAGGGGGGACAGTCCCGGTGTATCACGGTCCGTATATTGGCCTTATCCACCCCCATGCCGTAGGCGCAGGTTGAAACTAATATCCCCCGGGGGCTGTTAAAAAACCAATTTTCGGTTTCGTTTTTTTCTTCCCGGTTTAGGCCTGCATGGTAAAACCGAATTTCGGGATCCGCTAACTCGTTCCGCAGGTAACGGGCCAGGTTTTGCGTACCCGGCCGGGACGAGCAGAATACAATGGCGGGCCGTTCATTTTTTCTAATCAGGTCCCGTACCGTTGGATTCCGGAGCATACAACCTAGGGCGGCGTACCGTATATTACTCCGATCCGGGTTGCCAACGATTCGGTGCGCCCCGGCTCCTCCAAAAACATAGGTTCCTATCTTTTCCAGCACCGGCGCCGAGGCGGTAGCGGTAAAGGCCGTAATCAGGGGCAGGGTGTCCTCCGGCGCCGTCCCCCTGACGGCCGCTATAATTTCCCCAATCCGCAGATAGCTGGGCCTGAACCGCTCTCCCCATTCGCTGACGCAGTGGGCTTCATCGATCACCACATGGATGATCTTAAGCGCCTTGAGTTTTCCGGTTACCTGGGGGCTTAGCAAGACCTCGGGATTGGCGATGATAAACCGGCCCTTGCCGGAGCCAATTTTGTCCCAGATTTCCTGCCGTTCCCCGGCGCTCTGGCCTCCCCGGAGCAGTACCGGTTCAAAGCCCCGCTCTTTTAACCGTCGTTCCTGATCCGCCATCAGAGACAGGATGGGATAAATCACCAGGGTGGGGCCTTCCAGCAGCATGGCGGGTAATTGAAAACAGAGGGATTTTCCCGCCCCGGTGGGGAGGATCACGATCTGCCTTCCCAGGCTGCCCCGATCCTCCGGCTCGGGACCTTCCGGGCCTTCCCCGTTGTCCCCCTCCTCCTCGGCGGACCTTGGTTCGGCCTCCCCGAATTCCTCCTGTTTCGGCCAACGGATCTTCATCCCCGCCGCCTCCGCCGCTTCCAGGACATTCGTGATCACCAGCCGCTGATAGGGAAAAAGATACGAAAGGTTAAAAAGCCGCTTCACCGCGTTTCCCAGTGGATCGTCCATATATACCTCCGGGTATATATGGCGCGGAATGGCGGTTTTGCTTTAGGCCGCCGCAAAAAATTTCATTATCCTGAGCCTTTCCCAAAACCCGGTTGGTTTTACTGAAGTTTTGGAACAGCCTCGTTTATCGTTCCAATTTCACGGCCATCGCGATGTTTTGGCGGTAATTGCCGAAGTGTTCCCCAAAAAGGTTGATCCCCCCGGGATATTCGCTGTCTTTTTTTACCCCGATCTTGAATGAGATATATTCGCCTTCAAAAATCCGGAGCTCTTCCATGGTTAAATCCGACGACTTCCTTCCGTCGCCGAAACAACCCTGGGCGGAGATTTCCAGGCGGTGGAGTTCCCCGTACTGGGTGGAAGTGTCCGGCCACCAGTCGGGGTTGTATATACCCCGCTTGCCGCCGTAATCCCCGGCGCTGCGGAAGGTGAATACCTCCTCGTGGTTTATCCAGACCGTAATATCGCTGGGCCAGTCGTTATGGTAGCCCGGGGCTTCGGAACAGGCCTCAAAAGAAAAAGACAGCTCCAGGAGCTTTTCGGATTTTATAAAATGGTTGGAAAACCGGTATTCCAGAAATCCGGTGGTAAACCAGATAAGCTGGGCATGGATACGGTTCGGATTGTAAAAGGCGTTTTCCGAATCCTCAAGCCCGATAAAAGCCCGCCTTCCCGCGATCCCGCAGGGCTTGGTTACGGCACAGTCAAAATAATTTCCCAGGGGCATATTATACCCCACGTCCCTGGTGGGTTTCGTGCTTTTTTCCCGGTGAACCAGGTTGAGGTACACATCCTCCGCTAAAATGGCGCATATTTTTTGCGCCCCCCGGAGTCCCGGTTTTTCCTGGGTAAAGATCAACCCCGCCTCTTCCAGCACCCGGACATGGAGAGCCGCCGACGAGAGGGGAAGCCGGAATTGCTCGGCGAGCTCGCTGATATTCAGCCCGGATCTTTCCACCAGGGTGTACAGCATCTTAAGCCGTACCGGGGATGCGAGGGCCTTTAAAACCGCCGCTGATTTTTCAGGCTGATACAGATCCAGGTTGATACGATTTTTCATCCACCGCCATTACCGGCTCATCCGATACAGGGTACTCACGGGCCGCTGGTTTATCTCCTTAAGAATATTCGGATCCACTTTAAAATTCCTGTCCATATCCATCAGGCCGTTTATCTCCTGTTGGACATCGGTAACCTGAGTATAACAATATCCGCAGATCCGGTCAATCTTTTTGATTGCCGTGGTAATGGCGTCGAAACGTTTAATAAATTCTTCCCCGCTGCTTACCTTGTTTCCATACCCCCAGCCTTCGTCGTTGTTAAAAGCAATACCCCCGAATTCGCTGATGATAACCGGCTGTCCCCGGTACCCGTAACCCTGGGCAAAGGCCGATTTAAACCGGTTGTGGTATATCAGATTATCAAGGACGGCATCCAGATCGGCATACCGGTCGAAGAAATTCTCCCCCCTTTCCTCATAATCGTGGAGGGTGATGATATCCGAAACCGTATGCTCCCACCCATCATTGGTGATCACCGGACGATAGGGATCATAGGCCTTGGTCAGGTAGTATATGGCTTCGGTAAAATGCTGCTGGGCGGTATCGATCTTGATTGCCGGAATTCCCCAGGATTCGTTAAAGGGGACCCAGGTGATGATCGAGGGATGGTTGTAATTTTGCCGGACAATTTCCATCCATTCCCGGGTAAAATTGCTTACCGCCCTGTCATCGTATTCGTAGGCGGCGGCCATCTCGCTCCATACCAGGAGGCCCTTCACGTCCGCCCAGTAGAGGAAGCGCTCGTCCTCAATTTTCTGATGTTTCCGCACCCCATTGTATCCCGCCGCCAAAACTTTGTCGATGTCGGTGATGAGGGCTTCCTCGTCCGGCGGGGTAAGATGGCTCTCCTTCCAGTAGCCCTGATCCAGGATAAGCCGCTGGTACAGGGGGGCCCCGTTGAAGAGTATGGTGGAACCGTCGATCCGGATCTCCCGCATACCAAAATAGGACAGAACCTCGTCCAGGGTATTCCCCTCTTTACGAAGACGGAAACTGATGTCGTAGAGATGGGGATGTTCCGGTTCCCACCGGAAGAACCCCCATTCGGTGATGCCGGTATTAACCAGATCCACGGTCATTTCCAGGTGTTTTTTGGTTACCGGGATAACCAGGCTGGTAATGGGGGTCCCCTGAAAACTGACGTCCGCTTCCAATAAACGCGGGGCTGATCCGGAACACGGGGAGGAGACCTCCGCCTCTATTTTCAATTTACCCTCGGAAAAAAGCGGAGTCATCTTAACCGAACAAATATGCTCAAGGGGAACGTATTCCAACCAGAGGGTTTTCCAAATCCCCGTGGTTTGAATATACCAGCAGCCGAAATTTTCACCCTGCCAGCGTTGTTTACCCCGGGGCTGGGTAGTATCAAAAGAATCCTCCACCCGCAGGGTAATATCGTTTTGCCCGTCCCTGACGAAATGGGTAATGTCGAAAGAAAACCGGGCGTAGGCCCCGTCATGGGCTCCGGCAAAAATGCCGTTGACCCAGAGTTCTGTATGGTAATCGCTTCCCTCAAAATGGAGGATGACGCTCTTGCCGGGATGCTTGCTTTTTTCAACCGGAACATGACGGTGATACCAGACCGCCTCGTGCCTGGCCGTATCCCCGATGCCGCTTTGAGGGGTTTCATAGGTAAAGGGGACTATTATTTTTCGGGCCCCGGGAAAAGAGCGGAACCATTCCCCTTCCATCCCTTCCTTCCGGTCGTCAAAGGCAAAATCCCAGGAACCGTTCAGGCAGTTCCAGGAGTCCGGCTCCCTGACAAATTGCGGACGGGGATAACCGCCCTGGTAGCTTTTCATACGTGTACCTCTTGGATTATAGATCTCATATGAGCATTTCCCAAAACCCGGTTGGTTTTAGGAAATGCTCTTGAAAAAGCGGTCTACACCCGCTTTTTCCCATAAATCTCAGGTTGCTTTCCCAAAAACTGAAGTTTTTGGAAAGCCTCATATATAAGCGGTTTTCCCCAAACTGAAGTTTTTGGAAAACCTCCATACATACTCCGTTATTGAGGCCGCGGCCTCATGTTATTTTCCCCCCGGGGCTGTCCCAAACTTCGTCGACGGTGCGCTGGCGCGCAGGGCTTTAAGAAAGCCGCTTAATACATAAAAACTGTAATTATATCGATATTATATATAATATTTGTAGCTATGTCAAGAAAAAATACAAAAAACCCTTGACAATCTCCGGTTTATCATGGTAATCTACAAAAAGCAGGAGACAATACTACATAATAATTGTAGTAATCGGATGTATATTATGAAGTTTATGATGTTTCCATTATCCCCCTTAACCGCTCCTGATCCGGGGCTACCGATGCCCAGCCGCGTTTTGCGCTTGCTTGGGGGGGGG
>JAISOO010000028.1 GCA_031275595.1 Spirochaetaceae bacterium
ACAAAGGCGTTGGTCAGATCAAGACTCATCCCTTCCCGTCCGCCGTCCCGCAGTTCCGCGTTCCGGGCCATAATAAGACGCCGTTCACCGTCGCTGGTTTTGTCCAGTATAAGGATATCGTCTATGGAAGTGCTCTCCACATTGCCGGTAACAAGTACCGTATCTTTAAACCGTTTAACCGAGTTGGATTCCAGCTCCAGGGCCGGAGTTGAGACCACAATCCGCCGGTAAAGCCGGGCAAATTGTACGGTCCCCGCGGGGAGCAGTATGTCGTTGGCCAAAAAAGACAGGATGGAAATAATTACCCCTATGGTTATGGCGGGAATAAAAATGTTCCGGTAAGAAAGGCCCGAAGAGAGCATCACCAGTACTTCATTATCCGAAGTCATGCGGCCGATGGTCATAAGAGTCCCCACTAAGGATGCGAAGGGTGCGGACATGGCCACCACCGAAGGAAGGGAAAAAAGGACCAGCAGGGCAACTTGCTGAAAAGGAACCTTTTTGGTTAAAATTTCCTGGGCCATAAGCAGCAGTTGGTTTACAAAAAAAACAAAAAAGAAGAAAAGAAAGGATACCAAAAAGGAAATCAGCGTTTCAAAAAAAATACTTCTGAACATGGTCCAGGATCCGGAGCGTTTATTTTCCATCTTTATTGGGATGATATTCCCGTTGATCCGAATCCGCCGCTTCCCCTCGCCGTTGGAGATACCGATCCGGTTTCCGTCATACGGGCCTTTGATACCGGAGCGATCACCAACTGGGCTATCCGGTCTCCGTCCCTTACGGTAAAAGATTCGACGCCGAAATTGATCAAGATGATCCCCAATTCCCCCCGGTAGTCCGAATCAATAGTCCCGGGGGAATTGAGGATCGTAACCCCGTGACGAACAGCCAGCCCCGACCGGGGCCGAATCTGCCCCTCGTATCCCGGGGGAATCTCCAACGTCAGTCCGGTGGGGATCAAGGCCCGGCCCATGGAGGGTATCAGGAGTTCCTCCGTAAGTCTTGCGGTAATATCCGCTCCGGCGGCTCCCTCGCTCTCGTATTGGGGCAGCCGGGCTTTCGGATCTTTTTTATTGATCCTTATTACCGGATTATTATTTTCCGTCATAATTTCCCCTCCCAAAGTAATTATGAAAACCTTCGAGGTCCGGTTAACGGTTCCGCTGCGGATGCCCCCCTTCTCCGGTATGTTCCTCACCGGAAGGATCAATCGCGTCAATATAAGACAGGTTAAGCCTTCCCATCCTGTCGATTTCCAGGAGTTTTACCGGTATAACCTGCCCTTCTTTCAGGATATCGGTCACCAAGGCGATGCGCTGGCGGGATAATTTGGAAATATGTACCAGTCCTTCCTTACCCGGCAGGATCTCCACAAAAGCCCCGAATTCCATGATCCGCTTTACCGTTCCCGTATATATCCGCCCGATTTCCGGGTCGGAAACGATGCCCAAAACCGCAGCCTTGGCATCCTCCGCATCCTTGGAATTTTTCCCATAAATGGTAACCGTTCCGTCATTATCCGTATTGATGGTAACCCGGTACTGTTCACAGAGGGCTTTGACATTTTTACCCCCCGGCCCGATAAGGGCGCCGATCTTATCAACATCTATGGTGAGGGTTACGATCTTCGGGGCATATTCACTGATATGCCCCGCGGGCTTACTGATGGTCCGGTTCATAATGGAAAGGATATGGAGCCGCCCCCGTTTGGCCTGATCCAGGGCTTTCCGCATTACCTCAGGACTAACCCCGGCGATCTTAATATCCATTTGGAACCCGGTGATACCCGTTTCGGTTCCCGCCACCTTAAAATCCATATCCCCCAGGTGGTCCTCCTCTCCCAGGATATCCGAAAGAACCGCGTACCGGTCCCCGGGCCCTCCCCGGCCTTCGGTGATAAGTCCCATAGCGATACCTGCCACGGGTTTTTTCATGGGCACCCCGGCCTGAAGCATAGAAAGGGTTCCGCCGCATACCGATGCCATGGATGAGGAACCGTTAGACTCCATGATCTCCGAAACCACCCGCACGGTGTAGGGGAATTTTTCCTTGGAAGGGACCATAGCCGCCAAGGAACGCCGGGCCAGGTTACCGTGACCGATCTCCCGACGACCCGTTCCCATACGGCCTACCTCCCCCACCGAATAGGGGGGGAAATTGTAGTGTAAAATGAAATTTTCCCGCTTATCCCCCTCGATATCATCGTAGATTTGCTCATCGAATACGGTCCCCAGGGTGGTAACCGCCAGGGCCTGGGTCTCGCCCCGGGTAAAAAGGGCGGAACCATGGGTCCGCGGGAGGATCCCCACTTCGCAGGTAATGTCCCGGATATCCTCGGGCCCCCGGCCATCCACCCGCAGGCCCCTGTTTAAAATCGAAGAGCGGAGGATCTCGTATTCCATGTCCTCAAAAAGAGCGCCAAAGAGTTTCTTCTGGATTTCATCCTCCAACTGGGAGGCATATAGAGCGGCAATATCGTCCTTTACCTTTTTGATTGCCCCGGAGCGTTCCTGCTTGCCTTTGACAAAACAGGCTTCCTCCAACCGGGGGTAGGCGGTGTTCCGGATAAGTTCCTCATTTTCCAGAACGAAGGAGGTCTCTACCAGGGGAAGCTTCTCCTTACCCGCAAGCTCCCGTAACTTTTGCTGTAAGCCACAAAGTTCACCGATAACCCCCTGGGCTTTTTCCAGGGCGGCAATCATGGTATCTTCATCAACCTCGGCGGCCCCCCCTTCCACCATGGTGATACCCTCTTTAGTACCGGCCACCACTATCTCCAGCTCAGACTTTTCAATTTCCTCGTAGGTGGGGTTCACAATGAATTCCCCGGCGACGGAACAGACCCGCACCGCCGCGATGGGGCCGTTAAAGGGAATATTCGAAATATGTACCGCCGCGGAAGACGCGATAATCGCCAGTATATCCGGGGGATTTACCTGATCGGTGGAGATGGTGGTGGGAACCACCTGGATTTCCCGGCCGAAATTCTTATCAAACAGGGGGCGCATCGGCCGATCGATAAGCCGGGATACGAGAATCTCCTTGTCCTTGGGACGGCTCTCCCTTTTGATAAAACCCCCGGGGATCTTTCCGGCGGCATAATATTTTTCATTATAATCCACCGTAAGGGGGACATAGTCCAGCCCTTCCACGGCGCTTGACGACGAACAAACGGTGGCAACCACCGCTGAACCCGCGTATTGCGCAAAAACCGCTCCGTTAGCCTGTTTTGCGATTCTGCCGGTCTCAAGAACCAAGTCTTTACCGGAAATTTGAAATGTTACTCTTTGAATCATATACTCCTATCCAAATATAAACCATAAAAGCGGACTGCCAAAATAACCGGGCCGGTTTCAAAATTCGGATTGCTTTTGAAACTGTCCAGGGGGCCTTAAAAAAGACCCGGTCCCGGCCTCATTATTTCCACTCCGGCCGATTCCGGGCAGCGCCAAAGAACCGTAAAACCCAGCGGGTTTTACGGTTTTCATTTACGGAGTCCCAATTCCTTGATAAGGGACCGGTACTTTTCCAGCTCCGTCCGCTGTATATACTTCAACATACGCCGCCGTTTCCCGACCAGGATCAACAAGCCCCGCTGACTGGACTTATCCTTCTTATAGAGCTTGCAATGCTCCGTAAGCTGGTTTATCCGTTTGGTCAACAGGGCAATTTGAACTTCCGAAGCACCGGTGTCCTTTTCGTTCTTGCCGAATTTAGTAATGATAGAGGTCACATCTTCTTTGTTTAAAGCCATATATATTCTCTCCTTGGAAACCTATTCACCTTTGAAACTGTTTCAACATCCGGTTGTCCGACCGGGCCATGACTTTAAAAGACAAGCCCCGCTTGTCCCGCAGCCCTATTTTAAAGAAAAAAGCGCCCCAGCCCCCGCTTTTTCTCAATCCAGTTCAAAATCCGTGTTTTAAACCGGTCCCTTTATAAATTCAATACGATCCGCCTGATTTAATGACGGAATAAACACGCCGTCATCCTCAATCAGAACTTCCGTTTCCATTCCTCCCCCCTGAGGGGACTCGTAAAAGATTACGGCATACCGCCCAGGGGGGGGCAATATCCGGTAATGGGAACGGGCCTCGTAAAACAAACCGCCGGGCCTCGGGCGGGGAGATAAACCGGCCAAATCTATTTCCACCTTTCTGCCCAGGAGCGCGGCCGCCTTATCCAGACCGCCTGAGGAAACCGCCTCCCGGATCCGGCTTGAACTAACCGGAAGCCCCCCTTCCATCACCGGGGGAACCACTTCGGTTTCCGGATTGAGTTTTTTTATTTCCCTTACGCCCGTATCAAGTCCCGAGCCGCACCGGAAATTCCTACCCACCGCCAGAAAATTCAGTCGTCCCCGACTCTTTAAAAAACCAAAAAAATCCCTACCATTCAGTTTACTGAAATCTCCGGAAAAGTCAATCAGGATAACCAACTCCACCCCCAGGGCTTCAAAAATAATCATCTTCCGGTCCAGCCCGACAATATCCCCCCGGTATTCCCCGGGATGTAATTCCTTCTTGGGGTTTTGCCTAAAGGTGATCACCGTGGGAATACAGCCGGGGGCCTGCCGAAGGATCCTGCCGATAAGAGCCTGATGGCCCCGGTGTACCCCGTCGAAAACCCCGACGGTCATGGCCGTTCCTCCCTTGAGGGAGCCCGCTAAAAGGGCGCCCTCCATAAAACGGGACCAGTCAAGAACGCGCATAGACGTATCCGTAGGACCAGACGCCGGCGGTCTTTTCTTCGATTATTCCCAAAAAATCCCCGTCCCTGCCTGCACAAGCCCCGGATCGGAACAGCCCCGCCACGGCAATGCGGGAATCCGGGGGAGGAATAACCCTTTTTTCCCTTATGAGCCTATCCAGGGGTATGCCCCGGCTTATACTTTCCGCCGTCGAGGTATCGGTAAACACAACGGGGATCCCCAGGGCTTCAAAGGCCTCCGGCTCCAGGGGGGTGAGGACCCTGGGGGAGGGCTCCTTTCCCGGGGAGAGGGATGAAAATTCCAGGGCCTGGGAAAGATAAAAACCCGCCGCCTGGGTCCGGGTAAGGGCCTGGAGGTGGCCCCGGGAACCCGCCGCCAAGGCCACATCCCTGGCCAGGGAACGGATATAGGTCCCCTTGGAACAATGGACATGGACGGAAGCCACGGGAGGCTCGTAGGAGAGGAGGTCCAAGGCATAAACCGTAACGGGACGTTTCTCCATTTCTACCGGCTCTCCATCCCGGACACGCTGAGACGCCCGTTTACCCCCCAGATGGATCGCGGAATAAGCCGGCGGCGCCTGGAATATATCCCCCCGAAAACGGGGAAGGACTTCTTCCAGGACTTCCCTTGAGGGGATATCCCCCCGGGCAACGGGGACGCCTTCCGGATCCAGGGTGTCGGTTTCAACGCCGAACCGGATGATCCCCTCGTAATGTTTATCGCAGCCTGAAACCCAGGGGGTCAGTTTTACCGCCCTGCCCACCAATACCAGGAGGAGGCCCGACGCAAACTTATCCAGGGTACCGGCGTGGCCTACCTTTGAGGTAGAAAAGAACTTTTTTACCGCGTCAAGGGATTGAAACGAGGTCAGGCCGGGGGGTTTGTTGAGTAATACTATTCCCGAGGGCTCAAGGGCCGTCATTATGCACTAATCCCTCGATTTTTTTAATCATCTCAAAACCTTCACGAAGCCCCGGATCTTCGTGAAAACGGAGCCGGGGAATTTGGCGGATCCGCATCCCGGCGTTTAATTGGGCCTGGATAAACCCGGCGGCGCTCTGTAAACCCGCGATACCCTTCCGGGGGCCTTTGGCGGTCCGGTAATCGGAGACATAAACGTCCGCGAAGGAGATATCCCGGGACACCTTTACCCGGGTAACCGAAAGAAAGGGATCCACCCGGGGATCTTTGATCCGCCCCTCCACTATGAGGGAACCAATCAGTTCCTGAATGAGCCGTTCTATCCGCTCAAGCCTATATTCCGACATAGATTAAGATCCGAATTTCCTGGCAATTTGCACTAATTCAAAAACCTCTATTTGATCCCCCACATGGATGGCGTCAAACCCATCAAAGCCTATTCCACATTCATAACCCGCCGCAACTTCCCTGACATCATCTTTAAAACGCCGGAGGGAACCGATCTTTCCCGTATGAACCACGATACCTTCCCGGATGATATTAACGCTGGCATTCCGCTTAACCGCCCCGGTGAGAACATAGCATCCGGCGATGGTACCGATCTTCGGCACCTTAAAGGTTTCCCGTACTTCCACCGTAGCGATCACTTCCTCTTTGGTATCGGGTTTAAGCATCCCCTCCATGGCTTGGCGGATCTCCTCTACCGCCTTGTATATGACATTGTATTTACGGACATCAACCTTCTCCTGTTCCGCCAGGAGCTTCGCCTTGGGTACGGGCCGCACGTTAAACCCAATGATAATGGCATTGGAAGCGATGGCCAGATCCACATCCCCTTCATTGATAGCCCCCGGAAGGGCTTGAATTACATTAAGCCGCACCTCGTCATTGGAGAGCTTCTCCAAACTCGATCGGAGCACCTCGGCGGAACCCTGGACATCGCTTTTGATAATGACCTTGAGTTCCTGAATCGCCCCGTCATTGATGGTGTCATAGAGGTTGTCCAGGGTGATCTTTTTGATGTTTTTGGCGTCCTCAAACCGTTTAAGCTCCTGCCGTTTTGCGGAAATGCCCCGGGCTATCCGTTCATCCTCCACCACATGGATGGGGTCCCCCGCATCGGGGATCCCCTCAAAACCAAGCACTTCCACAGGCATTGAGGGGGTCGCCTTATCAACTTTTTCCCCCTTGTCGTTAAAAAGGGCCCTTACCTTTCCAGGCCAAATACCGGCCACAAAGGAATCCCCGATCTCCAGGGTCCCCCGCTGTACGATGACGGTGGCAACGATACCGCGGCCGTGATCTATCCGGGATTCCAGGATCTTTCCTTCGGCGTTCCGGTCGTAATTAGCTTTGAGATCCAGAATTTCCGCTTCCAGAAGAATGGCATCGATGAGCTTATCGATCCCCTCTTTCCTGAGAGCGGAAAGTTCCACAAACATGGTCTGGCCCCCCCAGTCTTCGGGCATAAGTCCCAGTTCCGAGAGCTGGCTCTTAACCTTATCGGGGTTGGCCTCGGGTTTATCCATCTTATTAACCGCCACGATGATGGGAACTTCCGCTTCTTTGGCGTGGTTGATGGCCTCAACGGTCTGGGGCATCACCCCGTCATCGGCGGCAACCACCAGAACCACAATATCCGTTACCTGGGCGCCCCGGGCCCGCATCCGGGTAAAGGCCTCATGACCGGGGGTATCCAGGAAGGTGATCCGGCCCCCGTGAACGGTGTCTACCGTATAGGCCCCGATATGCTGGGTGATGCCGCCGAATTCGCCGGAAACCACATCGGCGCTCCGGATGGCGTCCAGGAGTTTGGTCTTGCCGTGATCCACGTGGCCCATGACCGTAACCACCGGAGGCCGGGGGGTCAAGGACGCGGCATCGTCCGCTTCGGTCTCAATCACGGTTTCATCATATAGGCTGACGATGTTTACATCCGCCCCAAATTCCGCCGCCAAGATCGTGGCGGTCTCCGCATCGATCTGCTGATTTATGGTTACCATCATCCCCATACTCATCAGCTTCTGGATCAGATCCGATGCCTTAAGGTTCATCTTACGGGCCAGTTCTGAAACCGATATTACCTCCATGATATCGATAGATTTGGGAACCGGGTTGGCTATATGGGCGATCTTTTTTTTGGTCTGGAGGAGTTTTTCCTCCATTTCCTGTTCTTTCCGCTGATAAACCGCCTTTTTTGCCTTAAAGGACTTTTTAACCGGCCCCTTCCCTTCAAGAACGGGAACCTGCGGGATCGAGCCCCCGCCCCGGTTTACCCCAGGCCTGGGCGGCCGGGTTCCGCCGAATCCCCCCGGCCTTCCGCCTCCCGGGGCGGGAGGCCGCCCTGCCCCCTGGTGGGGATTAAATGACCGGGGAAGGTTCCTTCCCCCCCTGCCCTCAGGACCTTCGGCGTTCCGGCCGCCCACGGGCCGCCCGCCGACCCGGCCGGCGGCTCCCGCGGGACGCTGGGGGAAGGGAGAAGCCCCCCGGTTATGGAAAACCTCATCCCGGGGCGGCCGGGGACCCACCATGCGTCCGCCGACCCGCCCGGCGGCT
>JAISOO010000029.1 GCA_031275595.1 Spirochaetaceae bacterium
AGGGCCGATTGGGGGCCCCGGACGATTTCTATCTGCTTTATATTTCCCAGGGGCAGGGTTTCCCCCTTGAAGCGCTGGGAATTTCTCCCCACCATCCGCCGGCCGTTCACGAGGAGCAATACCCGGGCCTTATCCATCCCCTGCATCTGGATATAATCGCCCATGCCGTTCCCGGTATACACCAGGCCGTAATCATCGAGAATATCCGTCAAGGTAGCGGCGCCGGAATGGGCCAGCTCCTTTTCGGAAATAAGCTCCGTTACCACCGGGCTGTCCGCAAGCCGCTTTTCGGTACGGGTTCCCGTGATGGTGAGCCCTTCCCCTTCGTAGAGGATATCATATTCCGGTTCCGTATCCTGGGCGGCCGTGGGGACCATTCCCCCCAGGGCCAGGAGCAGCGGCATGACACGGTAAAATTTATTTTTAGTGAGCAAGAACACGCCGTCCTCCTTCCGGATACGAACCGTCAAAACCTTCAGCCGCTGATGGCGTTCCTGACATGCCGGACAAACATATCCTGAACCCCCGGGTATTCACCCAGGCCCCGGAGCACCGGTACCACCTCATAACCGTGGGACTCAAAGACGGTTTTCCAGGAATCCTCCTCATCCCCGGCCATATCGTTATTGGCGTGATCCCCCGCCACGATCATCAGGGGCAGCAGTACCACCCGTTTGACCTGCAGCTTTTGCGTTTCGGCGATTACATCCTCCAGAGAAGGTTCCGCCTCCACGGTGCCGATAAGGTAATGGGAGAAATTACGGTTCTTGAGCTGCCGGTCCAATTTGGTATAGGTCGCGTTCGCCTCGTGTTCCGTCCCATGGCCCATAAAAACAACGGCGGTGTCGTCATCGGCGTATTGTTTTGTTTCTTCGGTAAGGACGTTGACGATATCGGTGTAATCCTGATCGGAAATGAGCAGGGGCAGGCTGTATTTTACGCTGTCAAAATATTTTTCAAAGGGTTTGATTTCCCCAATGACGTCATCGTACTCATGGCCGCTCATGACGTGGGTCGGTTGGACAACCACCTGTTTTACTCCGTCGGCCCGCAGCCGCTTCATGGCGTCGGTAACATTGTCGATTTCCAGGCCGTCCCGTTCTTTTAGTTTGTCGATAATTATCTGGCTCGTAAAGGCCCTGCGCTGTTCATAATCGGGATACGCGGCGGCCAGGGTTTTTTCAATGGCCTCAATGGTTTTTGCCCGGGATTCGTTGTAACTGGTACCAAAGCTCACTACCAGCAGCACCGGCTTCCGGGCGCCCGCGGCAGGCTTAACGCTGCCGCAAGCGCTCAGGGCGATAAGTAACAGGGACAGCGCGAGGGCTGCCAGCGACTTGAGTTTGTCTTTCATCGTGGTTCCTTCCTTAAAATAAGAATTATTTGAATCTAAATCCTGATGATTTAATGAGACTCCTTAAATAAAAAAAGCCATGGCACACGCCACGGCTTCTCGCTGATACTCATATTTTTCCGGTGTGCGCAGAAAAATATGACCCTGGTAACCCGGCTGTAACGGTAACGCACTTGCGAGGGAATTTCACCCTGCTTCCCCATTGTACTGTCTGTAAATTGAACCGGTTCCAAATCCCAAACGGGGTTTGAACCAGCCATGATTAGTATACCGGAATTCGATCCCATGGTCAAGTCAAGGGAACGCTTTTCAGGGCTCAGGTTTTTGAAAAGCCCAAGGCCGTTTCAAAACTTGCATTTTAAAGCCGGATCACCCCTGCTTAGAAATACAACAACCATGCCCCGGTTGGGTTACGGCACCCCGTTGAAGATCCCGGCGGGGAAGTGTATAGTAGACTTATGAGGCGGCCCGGTTTTTCGCGTGAATTTATAGAAAAACACGAATCGCAGGAGGAAAATAATGAACGATATGGTACCTGAGCGGCCTACTTCCGCCAATGTTTTAACCAAACAGGGGGTAGCTGCCGTGGGGGGGATAGCGGGGGGGCTCCTTCTCTTTATTATGAGGGCCCTGCCCTTTCCTTTGGGGATCGCCGCCGGGGCCGTTGTCGCCCTGGTTGGGGTGGGAGCCCTTTTTTCCAAGGACCCGGAGGATAGAAAGCCGGGGATGGTAATTACCGCCGCCGGCTTTCTGGCCGTTCTCGCCAGAGTACCCATAGCTCCCCTGCGGAGCTTCGCGGGGGTCCTGCTCGGTATCGGCGCCGTGGGCCTTTTGGCTATGGGAATCTGGAAGGGAATTCAATTTTTGAAAGGGCTTAAGAGCAGGTCGTGACCTATTTTTTTGAGACCTATGGATGCCAGATGAACACCGCGGAATCGGCGGCGCTGAATCTGGTGCTTCGGGAACGGGGCTGGCTTGCGGCGGAACTTGGGGAAACGGCGGACCTGGTGATCCTCAACACCTGCTCGGTCCGGGCGACCGCGGAAAAACGGGTTCTGGGCCGGCTCGCTCTGTACGGGGCCCTGAAAAAAAAGCGGTCCTTCACCCTTCTCGTGGCGGGTTGTATGGCCCAGCGTATGGGGGAGGCCCTTAAAGAAAAGAACAAGGCCGTGGATTACGTGATGGGGACCGCCGCCCGATCGGTTTTCCCCCTCATTCTGGAAGGTCTGGAACAGGGCGCTTCGGTTGAGGAGGGACTGGCCCGGATAAAGATTGAGGAAAAGCCTGTTTTTTCTTTTTCTCCCTTTCACCTGGAAGAAGGGCAGTTCCGTGCCTTTATCCCCATCATGCACGGATGCAATAATTTTTGTTCCTACTGCATCGTTCCCCATGTGCGGGGCCGGGAAATATCCCGGGATCCCGCCTCGATCCTCGCGGAAATTGACCTCCTGGCGGCTCGGGGCGTTCGGGAGATTACCCTTCTGGGCCAGAACGTCAACTCCTATCTTTGGGAAGGGAAAGTCGGCTTCCCCGGGCTGCTGGAATTAGTCGCCCGGAGGGTGGAAAATACCCCTATCCGCTGGATCCGTTTTCTCTCAAGCCACCCCAAGGATCTGTCCCCCCGCCTTATCCGGGTCATGACGGAACACGCTGAGTTCTGCCGCCACCTCCACCTCTGTGTCCAGCACGGTTCCAATGCCATCCTTGCCGCCATGAACCGCCGGTATACCCGGGAGCAATACCTGGACCTGGCGGCGGAGATTCGGGATGCCTTGCCCGGGATAAGCCTTTCAACGGATATCCTCGTCGGTTTTCCCGGCGAGACCGATGAGGATCTGGAGCAAACCCTGGAATTGATGGAGCGGGTAAAATTTCTTTATGCCTATATGTACCATTATAATCCCCGGGAAGGGACCGCCGCCTTTGATCTTCCCGGCAGGATCGATGAGGACATTAAACGGGATCGTTTGTCCCGGGTAATTGCATTGCAGAAACGGCATACCTTAGAATTACTAAAGGAACGTATTGGTTCCCGGGAAAAAGTTTTAGTTGAAGGAATTTCCCGTAAAAATGCCGATGAATTAATAACCCGTACTGAAAAGGACGAAATGGTGGTGGTCCCCGGGGGGCCGTCCATGATTGGGCTTTTTGCCGAAGCGACCCTCTGCTCCCTGCGGGGAAATACCTTCCGCGGGGAAGGGATCAATCCCCTGGGTTGAAGCGTAAAAATTATTGCGCCTGTTTCAAAATTTGAAGTTTTGAAACAGCCCCTGTTGTTTAAGCCGGAAGCCGTTTCAAAACTTCGGTTTTTGGAGCGTTTCCCTTATATTGAGCGGAAAAACCGGATTTTCTACCGGTTTTCCCGGGAGCCTATCCAAGGCTGACCGGGTTTTGGAATAAGCTTAAAGGAGTGCTGGATTATGCCGTGGAGATTAATTGGATTTGTAGTATTTTTTGGGATCCTGCTGGTGTTTATCGGCCTTAATTTGAATAATAGCTGTGATATTTCTTTTGGATTTACCACGATCGAGGCGGTACCTATTTACCTTACCGTCTTTTCAGCCTTTGTGTTAGGGCTTTTTTGTACGATTCCCCTGATGGTTTCCCTCAGATTCAGAAAATCAAAATCCCGGGACGCCCCGGCCGTTGATGCCGGGGATACGAAGAACCATAAAGCGGGGAAAAAACGGAACAAAAAAAAGGATGAAAACCCCGCGGAGGATGTTGTCCAGGTTCCTTTTGACGGCGGCGGTTCCTATGGGATCAATTAAAAATCCAGGGGCTTTCCTCAAATTCCGGTTTTTGGAAGGCGTCCTTGGATTTGGAAAGAAAAAGCGGCCCCTTTCCCGAAACCGGCCGGGTTTTCCCATGGGCCCGCTCTTTTTGTTCGCCGTTGTTTTTTTGCTCCTTTCCGGACTGGGGGCCGGAACGCTCTATGGACAATCCGATCCTTCCGGGGCTGTCCTGCTGGCGGCGGAGATTCAAAACCTTGAAAAAAAACTCACCCAGCGGGGAACCCCGGCGGCGGAACGGCGCGGGGTCATGACCCGGCTGGCCGGACTTTTCCGCCTTTCCGGCGACCTGGAATCCGCCGCCCGGATCTGGACGGAAGCCGCCTCGGCGGATCCGGACCATCGGGACGACCAGGCCCTCCTGGAAGGCGCCCGGTGTTTTGCCGCCATCGGAGAGCTGGATACGGCGGCAGCCCAGGTACAGCGGGTGTTACTTACCGCTCAGGATGCCGGGATCCTCCGGAGCGCCCGGTGTTTAGAGGCCCAAATCAAAACCTTCCGTTCCGGGGATGTTTCCATCCTGACGGCCTTGACGGATGACCCCGGTTACCGTGAGTACAAAGCCGTCCTGTATTACACCCAGTGGAAAGTTTCCGGGGACGACCGGTATAAGGCTCGGCTCCTTACCGAATGTCCCGAGAGCCCCGAAGCCCGTATCCTGGAGCGTAAGGGCGTAGGAGCCGCTCCCACGGTCTGGTGGTTCCTCTTTCCCGGGAGGGATGCCATAACCCTGACTGTCCCCGGGGTTGACCAAAGACCGGCCCCGGAAGATGCGGGAAAGGCCGCTGCGGTGGTTCTGCAAACCGGTATCTTCAGCCGGGAAGAAAATGCCCGGACCCTGGCGGAACGGCTTCGGCGCGCCGGATTTCAGGCGGATATTACCCGGCGCGGGGTGAATGGCGTCGAGTATTGGGCGGTAAACGTGCCCGCGGGAAATGATATGGGCAGGACCATCATAGGGTTAAAGGACGCCGGATTTGAGTCCTTCCCGGTATCCCCGTGAGGGGTTATAAAGGACGATCCGTGGATACGGTCAGCGTTTTTTCCGTATCCAGGGTAAGGAAAATCGCCGGTTCATGGAGAGACTGAATGCCCCGGGTACTCAAACGAATCCTGGTCAGGGTGAAGGCGGATAATAAATCGTTTTCGCTGATTTCCGTTTCCGGATAGTGAACCTGGTAAATATCCCGGTCTATGCCGGCATCCTGGGGCCGTAATTCCAATAAGGTCTCCCCTCCAAGAATATAAAAGGCGTATTTGCCCTTTTTATAAGAATTCGCATTGTATAATTCATAGGTTCCGTCTTTTTGTAAGGTAAGCCTCCCTATGGAACCCACATATGCCGCTTCGATGTGGGGGGATATCGAATAAACCGCTTCCGGTTTTTTTTCGAAGGACTCCGCCCGCCGGTAGACCCCGTCCCAGGGGGCGCTGATCCCGATCTTAAGCTGCACATCCTCGGTAACCCGGATCCGTAGGTTGTCCAGGGATTCAAGCTCGATAACGATGAACCGTTTCAGGGTGGTAACGGAGCTGTTTTGGGTAGACAGGTACAGACCATACCGGGTGGGTATTGAATTCTGCCAGATAAAAATTTGCTCGAGTTCGTCCCCATAAAAAATAACTTCTTTCTTGGCATAATCAAAATAAATGCATTGTTCCTGTTCCGGCTGCCCCTGGGAATTGACAAAATACCAGAGTCCCTCTATATATTGTTCAAATTTTCCGGAATGACCGCTTAACAATTCCTGGATCCGGCGCTGCTCTACCTGGGCGCCCGGTACCTTGGTGAGCCGGCTTTGTTCGTACATTCCGGTTGCCGGATTATAGGTATAGATAATTTCCACCCGGTCCAAGGCATTGGAAGATTCAAAATCCCGGCCATAGGCCGCAATGGAACAGGGCCGCCCCGTCTCCAGTATGGAAATAGAACCGTCGATACCCAGCTCCGCGATCTTGCTAAAGGGCTGATCCGTCTCAAGCCGGCCCGGGTCCTCCCAATTATCCGCCGGGAAGGGGGAATTTACTTTTTTTAAGACGGTAAGGGTCTCTTCCCCCAGGCCGTTCATACCCCTGAGGAGTACGCAGATCCCCTGATCTCCGAGGATATCCATGGCAAACAGGGAGATCCCTCCGGGCCGGGTGGCCGCCGTGGGGGTGCTCCAAATCCGTTGATACTCCCCGGACAACGGTTCTGTATCAATATAAATAAGATGGATAGGGCCTTCCGCTTCCAAAAGACTCCGGCAGGCTATGATATATTCGTCGGAGGGATCGGCGTCGAAATTTTGGGCTAATACCGCCACCGCGGTTTCGCCCTCTTCCAGGGGAAGCGTTGGAAGCAGGGTGTCTTCGTAGGCCGCCGGGGCCCCCCACTCCTGGTCCCAGGTTTCGGAATTTATTTGGGGAATAACGACCCGGGGCTGACCGGGACGGTTATTGTCTTGGGTATGAAAAATATCCCCGGGAAATAAAACCAGCACCCCAATACCCAGGGCGGTGAAAATAAAAACCAGGGTGGTAATAATTTTTAAGGCTTTACCGGCCATGATCAATCCAATAGAATTGTTCGGAAACCTCGGTTCCCGTCGAACCAAAGTTTGCCAAATTCCTCTAAAATACCGCAATTTCGCGGCCTCAAGGCGGAAAATTGCGGGACTTGCTGTTTTTTCCGAATCATAGCGCCATTCCCAAAATTCGGTTGGTTTTGGGAATGCCTCCATAGTCCTGCGGGACTACCGGATTTTATAACCGGTTCGGCTCCCTTAGCTTCCGGACATATAATCGGAAACGGCTTTTTGTACCCGGGGACCCAGGTCTAAACCCACCACCTGGATCCGCCACCCGGAAAAGTCCTGAACCCTGGAGTAGCGCAGGAACTCCCCCGCGGTGTTTCCCCGGGAAGCGCCGCCGGTGGTTCCGGTTACAAGAAGGGTATAGGAAATCCCCTGCCCGGATTTACTTTTTTCTCGGGCAAGAGCCTCCCGGAGGGCGCCCGCATAATCCGCGGAGGAAGCCCCGGGATTAACGGAACGGAGCAGTTCCTTGACGGTTTCCTTCTGGGCGGTCCCGTTTAAGGATTCGGAAAAAACCAACTTCGCCTTTTCCGCGGCAATCCAAACGGTAAGATTGTCCCCCTCTTGAAGCATCTTATCAATTATATTTTCATTAATCCAGGCCGCCGCGCTGGTTTTCCCGTTTTTTATACCCTCGGAACCGTCAAAAATCAAATATACGGTAATCGGCGTGGTCCGCCGGTCCTCGGCGGCCCTCAAACCGGGAAAGAACAAAAGTAACAAAAATATACCCATCACCGTTTTTTTCATAATAGAACCTCATAATAAGCCATTTTTCCCCCAAAAGTAAAGATGAAAACATCTGAGGCTGTTCCAAATTTCAGTTTTTTGGAACAGCTTCTTACTTCATTTCCTTGTTATAGTATAATAGACAAGCTCGGGCAATTCCAAAATCCGGCGGGCCGGGGGCGTGACGGAAAAGGGACGTTCCATACCCCGGCTTTGTCCGGACGCCTGGAAGAAGGCCTTCGTGTAAGATTTTAGGAAAGGGCTGTCGGCCCCGGAATCCGCGGCAAAAAATATCGAATTTCGAGGGAACCTTCCGGACAAGCGGCCCCCGGTCCGTTTTTGCAGATAAATCCGCGGCGGTTTTACCCCAAAAACGATTTTTTTAGGTTTCTTTCAACATATTTTTCCATAAAAACGTAAAAAGGACTTTACATTTTTATAGAAAGATTGATAATATGAATATACTATTATATGATAAGATTTGAGTTTGAACTATATTTGTAAGGAGCCAAACTATGGGTGCTATAGACCTGCCTAAAAGTCCTAATGTATTCCATCCTGAGAAACCGAGTGCCGTCGGTTCGCGGAATTCTTTAGCCCAGGAATACCGGGATCAGCAGAATGAAGTTAATCAACTTCTGGAGGAAGAGACCAACAAGGTTATTCATCATCTGACCGCTAAATTGCCCAAGGATGTGCTGGAACGTCTGGATGTAATGGGCGGGTTAAAAGAGAAGTTGTATAATTATTTCAACCAAAATTACCAGAATATGTTCAACCGTTATATGGTAACAACGGAAGACGAAATGGTAAAGAAGATCCGCAACTATATCGATAAGGAGGAAACCAAGGTTCTCTCCCGGTACACCCCCAAGGAAGTGGCGGATCTTTTGGACCAGGTCGGCGGCGCGGATAAGTTTAACACCGGTGAAATAGAGAAATCCATGGTCAATATGTACGGCCATCTGCAGGGACATATCCAGCGGGGGGTCAATGACCTGGAAAACCTGACCAACAGTCTTTTGCGGCAAAAAACCGATACCGGCGCGTTTATCCGGGGTGAAAACGCCTATTCTATCGTCAAATGCGCCTTTAAAGACAATGTTCTCAAGCCCAAGACCGTTACCGATGTCAAATTGTCGGTTAATATCCTGGATTCCGAGCTTATCAGCCCCATTTTCCACTACCAGGTGACGGTGGAATACCTTATCAAGGATCTGATTTCCAAACATCTGATTGATAATATCGATAAGGAAATTGAAAGACTCAAGGATGAACGGATAGATCAGGGGCTTGAGGAATTTTCGGACAGCGAAATTATCTTCAATAAAATCGGCAAGGTCGAGAACTACACCGACGACAAGGCGGATGATCCTAAGTCAAAACGGTACACCATCATCGCCAAGGCTTTGTTTGAACGGATCACGGACCTTCGGGCGGAAATAGATCCCGAGAATTTTGATCAGCAGAATGTGCGGGAAAACATGAAAAAGATCGTGGATATCGAAAACATCCGGAACCGGGGCTTTAATACGGCGATCAATTCCATAACTTCCATCCTGGATACCTCTAAGATGGGGTATCAGTACATCGAGAACCTCAAAAACGCCCGGGAACTTACGATTCGGGAGTATGAGGATACCGATGTTACCCATCTGCCCGATGAACGGTACCAGGTGAGGATGCGGTATTATGACAACGCCCAGCTCATTGAGGAACGCAAGGCCTATGATGTACAGGTAAAGAGTTTTGAGACCGAAGTACTCCATGCCTGGGATCTGCTGGAAGTGATCTATCAGGGGGCAAAGCCCCTTTTCAAAATCGCGGACTTTGATGATCTGGCAAAGAAAAACAAAAACCAAATCCGCAAGACCATAAAAGACAAAAGCCGGGAGCCTTTATACGAGGATATTGCCAAGGTTTGGGACGAAATTTCCTTTGTGCGTCCCGCGGAAACCGAAGTGGAACGGATGAATCGTACCTATATCTATGAAAAAGACCGGATTCGGCAGCGGATTATTCTGATGCGTCAACGGCTGAAGAAAATGTACGATTATCAATACCCCATTGAACGGCGGGTTATGGAAGAGCGGCTTGATTTCCTGGAGCGGGAATATTACCGGTTTGAATATATGATTAATCCCTACCATATCCAGCCTGGATTGCTTTTGGATGTGGATATAACCTCCATTAAGCGGAAAAAGGCGACCCTGGATGCTATGGCGAATGTTTTGAACGAATTCCTCCATGGGGTTTCCAAAGGATTCCAGGATGCCGCCTTTGCGTCCTTCAGCCGCCGCCGCTCCACGGTCCGGGAAGACATCAATCAGTCTTTCTCAGACGCCTCTTCCGGGGAAAGTTCCGTTTCTCCCACGGGGGGGATCGCGCCCGGTCAGGCATATTTGGATATGCTGAATACCGACAGCCCGGAAAGCGTCTCCTCGAGCCGGACGCCGGCCTTGGAAGCGCCCCCCAAACGGGGCAGGGGCAGGGCTAAGGCAGGGGTGGTAGACGCGAAACCCGCCAAACGGGGAGCCGAAAAAAAGACCCCCGGCCGCCGGGGCAGGGCGCTGAGACAGCTCTAATCGTTGGTATTGATAGTAGTGAACCAAAACGCCCCGTGACAGGGGCGTTTTTCGGAGGTGTGGAAAATGGCTCAAGCTTTGTCCAACTTAGAGGTTCTTTCTAGCCGGGCGGGATTTAATGCCGCGGTACGTCATATCAACAACACCATCCATATCGCCGATGCCATAAAAAATCGTAATATGGGCGATCTTTTGTTTGAGGATGACCCTGAGGTGTTGAGCGGGGAGGCGATTGCCCTGCTCTTACGGATGCTTCTGGTGGACAAACTGGGATATCAAGCCCGATCTTCCAACTTGGTCTCTGCGGTTGCCGATCCGGCTGCTCTGGCGGAGGAATTTGCCCGGTGGTCGGCGGTGGACCTTTTGGCCGTTTACCACCATCCTGAGTTGGGCTTATTGGCCGCCAATCCTAAAGACCCGGCTCAATTAACTGCCTGGGGAGGCCTGAAAAGATGGGAGCTTTTGGTAGTTTACGCGGGAGGCGCCGGGAACGGGACTGACGAACTTTGCCGAAAGGCGGCCGGGATTGCCCTGGACCTTTTTGAGGGAACGAAAACAAAAATTACCCCGGAACTGTACCGGGGGGAATTTACGGTAAAAAAGCCGAAGAAGGCCGCCCCCATAGGCTCCGTCAAGGGGGAGCGAAAGCGGAACAAGATACCCCCGGGAACGGCCCGAAAAAAATCCGTTCCCCCCGCCGTCCCGGCGGCGAATCAGGCCGAACGGCCGGTCTTTACCATGGATCCGGTTGTTAAGGGGCCGATCCGCATGACCCCCCGGTATTCGGTGGTAGTCCGGAATGAGCTTTTCCACAACGGAAACGTGGAAGCATGGAAACGGATCATCGCCAGTTATAACACCAAATATCCTGAACTCCAGGTATACATCTATTATGACGGGGAACGGATCCAGGACATTAACGCCCTCTTTAAATGGGGAAAGGTTAAGCACGGCAGTTCCATCCAATTTTCCGTGGCGGGAGCCGACATCAAGGATGTGGCCAAATTACAGCGCTATTTACTTCAGGGCGCGAGTCCTCAGTTTGAAGCTTTTCTTCGCGGATCGGTGACTACTGTTTTAAAGTTATTTTAATGGAGGCTGTTCCAAAACTTCAGTTTTTGGAACAGCCTCTTACCCCTGGAGAAAATTGCGTAAGCCCTAAGTGCTAAACTTATACGTAATGAGCAATTTTCTCCTCAAGCCGGTTCCAAAACCAATCGGGTTTTGGAACCGGCTCAATGGGAATCCCCTTTGTTTGCAAAAAAGGAAGACCGTATGGATAAGAGGATTCATTTTTTTAGTCAGAAAGAAGGGGTTTCTTCAAAAATTGCCCCGGAGCTGCTGGGAATTCGGGGGAGACAGGCTAATGAATTCGCCGAATTAGGTTTTCCCATACTGCCCGGCTTTATTTTGGATACCACCATTGCCTCCGACTTAGGTTCCACGGATATCAAAAAAGAGGTAAGGCTCCTGCTTGATAGATGTTCCGAAATCGTGGGGAAAATTTATGGGGATCCTGAAAACCCGATGCTCCTTAAAATCGTGGTGTCCTCCAACTTGGCGGTTTCCGATTATCCGGTTTTGCATAATTTCGGCCTGGTTAAACCGGTTGCCGCCGGGTTCACCCGATGGGTGGGAGAGAGCTTTGCGTCCCATGAGGTGTTATTCCTCCTCCGGGGGATGCTGGGGATCGAGAAACGGCTTAAGGAACTTGCGGGCCCTCCCGGCGAGGGGGAGAAGATTGCCGCCCGGCTTGAGGAATTGGACCGACTTATCCGGGAGAATCATCCGGCCAAAAGCGCGGAAGCCTGCATGGATGAGTATGCCGAATTTTTTCCCGGCGGTTTTTTTGAAGATGCCGAGGGGCAGCTCTTTATCGCCCTGGAGGAAATTTCCAGATTGTTGGCGGTGGATGATCAGAACGATCGGGATACGGCTCTTTTGATCCAGCCCATGGTTTATGGAAATTACGGAAAAGATTCCTATTCCGGCGGATTTTTCAGCCGGAACGCGGTAACCGGGGAAAAAAAGCTTCAGGGAGAATTCCATCGGGAAAAATTTAATGAATTCGACGGTAACGGCGAGGACATTCAAACCATAGCTCCCCGGTATTTAAAGGAACTGGAACATATCGCCTGGACCCTGGAAGATAAATTTAAGGAAATCCGTCAGATCCGGTTTACTATCGAGAATAAAAAGCTTTGGCTTATAGAACAACGGCCGGTGGATCAGAAATCGACCCAGGCGGATATCAGACTGCTCATGGACCTGGCTAAACGTAATATTGTGGATAAGGCCTACGTGGTCAAGGCCCTGGAACCTATCCGGCTCAATGAGATTCTCCGTCCCACGATCGATACCGCCGGGGTGAAGGGCCTTAAAAAGTGGAGCGGCGGTATCGCCGGCGCCCCCGGAGCGGCCATAGGCAGGGCCTATTTTAGCACCGAGGGGCTCCTGGAGGCGCATAAACTGGCCAAACAAAAAGGGGAAGATTCCCGGTTTATCCTGGTTTTACCCGCTTCCTTTGCGGAGGATGTCAAGGCCATTGAGGTATCCACCGGGGTCCTCACCACCGAAGGGGGATATTCCGCCCATGCTTCGGTGGTGGCCCGCCAATACGGCAAGGTATCCCTGGTGGCGCCGTCTATGAAGATTCGGGGTAAAAAAGGGGTCATGGGGAATATCGGTTTTTCCGAAGGGGATTATATTACGCTGAATGTACCTTCTTATGGGGAGCCTTCAGTATACCAGGGCGCCGCGTCAGTAATCGAGCCCAAGCCCGCCGAATCGGGGTTGTTTGAGTTTATTGCCATGGCCAAGGACTTTTTAAAGGATTTTCATGTCCGGGTAAACGCGGAAAACCCCCAGGATGTGGTTTTAGCCCGGTCCTTTGGCGCCGACGGGATAGGGCTCTGTAGAACCGAACATATGTTTTTCCATGCCGAACGGATCAACGTGTTTCGGGATATGATCTTTGCCGATTCCGAAGGGGAAAGGAAAAAGGCCCTGAATAAGCTCCGGACCATGCAGCGGGATGATTTTTACCGTATCTTCAAGGCTATGGAGGGGAAGGAAGTAACCATCCGGCTTTTGGACGCCCCCTTCCATGAATTTATGCCCCATAACCGGGATGAGCTTAAGACGTATTTAAACTATCTGGAGAAAAGCAAGAAACAAAAGGTTTCCGAGGGGGAGGTACGCGCCCGGATTGAGGCCCTGGATGAATTTAACCCGATGCTGGGACATCGGGGCTGCCGTATCGCGGTTTCATATCCTGAAATTTATGCCATGCAGGTCAGGGCCATCTTTGACGCCGTCTATCGGCTCCGGGACGAAAAGGTCGCGGTATATCCTGAAATTATGGTCCCCATTGTCATGAACGCGTCGGAGTTAAAACTTATTGCCTATGGAAAAAAGATCGAGGGGGGCGATTATACGGGTATTGTGGAGGTGGAAGAGACCCTGAGGGAAGAGAAGAAGGTTAAGCCGGCGCCCTATAGGATCGGTACCATGATTGAACTCCCCGCCGCCGCCCTGGGGGCCGCCGATATTGCCAAATACGGCTGTTTTTTCAGTTTTGGTACCAATGATCTGACCCAGACCACCCTGGGGATATCCCGGGATGACTTTACCGGGTTTATGCCCGATTACACCCGTTTTGACCTTATTACCGGGAACCCCTTCAGTGTGCTGGACCCCCGGGTGAAAGAGCTTATTACCCTGGCGGTAGAGCGGGGGCGGCTTACCCGGCCCGACCTGGTATGCGGTCTCTGCGGCGAACATGGGGCTCATCCCGGAAATATCCGGTTCTGTATGGAAGCGGGGCTTGATTATGTGTCCTGTTCTCCCTATTCGGTACCCATCGCCATCCTGGCGGCGGCCCAGGAGGAAATCAAAAAAGCCGAACAGGGGGAAGGGACGGCAAACGGCCGGGCATGACCGGCGCCCAAGCCCCCTTCTTAACAGGTAATCATGCCAGCCTGGGTCAAGGTTAGCCCCGATGCGGGGCTATGCGTATTCTCCCCTAAAATTCATGGTGGCTTCGACAATTTCCACCACCCGGGTAGCGCTTTTTTTTGCGTCCGCCTGGGGAATTCCCGCCTCCCGGTTAAAGGTCTTTTCAAAAAATTGCCGGAGGGTAGCGAAAAGATCCGGACGGTTGTAAAACACCAAGGAAAAATTGACCCCCGAAGGCTTTAAGATGGTGAATGAAGAAAAGGATACGATAGGCTGTTTGGCTATCATGATTTTGCTCTGATTTTTGGCGGTGATCTGCTCCAATTCGCTAAACCGGAGGGGAATTTGCTCGGTATTGCTGCGTACATAGGGTTCTATGGCCTTATTAGGATAGCTTGCCGGTTCTATCAGGATATGCATTTTTTTGCCGTTTGTCTGAAAAGTCAATCCCGTGTCGCTCAGATAAATGGACTTTACCCCTGAATACGAAACAATTTCATAAATGGAATAAGCGGAGCTGCTGTTGAAAAAAGAAGAGATTATATACCCTTCATCTTTTGGTAATTGATCCTGACGATAGGCATCGAACAAATCCATCGCCTTTACTGCCATAGTTTGCCTCCTTCATCGATGGACGATGAACTCATATAAGGGAACCCCTAAAGACTTCAGTTTTAAAAGGTCCCTGTAAGTATTATAGACTTTTTTCTGGTTTCAGCAACTGTAATCATCGCAAAACAGAAAAAAATTCCGGGAGGGACCTTCCCAAAATTCCGCTTTTAGGAAAGCCCCTTTTTTAACAGACTTGTCCGGAAACCTCCGTTTTCCCGCCAAATTCCGCCATAAAACCGCAGTTTCGCGGCCATCGGACCGAAGGTTCGCGGGCGGGAAATTGCGGGGCTTGCAAGCCGGCCGAAGGTTAGCCTGTAACCAACCGGGTTGTCGAACACGCCTACTGTTTTACCCCGGTCCGGCGGGGAGCCTTCCGTTTTGCCGCCTCCTCTTCGTAGCGGTAAGCCCCCAGGGTATTGCCTTGTTCACGGGCAATAAAAGCCATCCATTCATAGGGCCGGGGATCTTTATTGTTTTTCATTGCCGATTCCCGCAGGAATGCCAGGGCTTGTTCCGGTTTTTGTTCCCGGTAGAAGAGAAGCCCCAATGCCAGGGGAATGTCCGAAGATTTTCTAAACAGGTTGCGGGCCTTTTCCAGTACCGCCGCCGCGTAAAAGCCCGCCCCTGCCCGTTCAAGGCATCCGGTATACTCTAAGAGCAGCTTAATATCATCCGGTTTTTCCTTGAGCAGGGTCTTAAGAAACACCGCGGCTTCCCGGTAATGCCCGGATTTTCGGTAGGAATAGGCTAAAACCCGGCGCAGGGTAGGATTGGTCGGTTCCCAGGCCAGGAGGGCTTCCAATTCCTTGGCGGCTTTCTCAAATTCACCGATTTTGACCAGGAAAAGGGCTTGATCCCGGCGGATGACATGGTTGTCCTTCCACCGTTTGAGGTAAGCCCTATAGGTCCTTTGTAACCCTTCCCGGGCTTTGGGGCGCCCTTCTTTGAAAAGAACCTCCTGAGCCGCGATAGCCCCCAGATGGGCTTTTTCATGTTCCTTTTGGATAACCAGGACTTTTTTGAACCAGTTTAAGGCTGCTTCGATAAATCCTGTCTTGAGGTACCGTTCCCCCAGCGCGTACATGAGTTCCGGATCCGGCCCCAGGGAACGAATCGCCCCCTGGAGGGTTTCAATCATCCGGGGATCGTCGTCGTTAACGGCGGCTTCGTATAAAACGGAAAACCGTTGGATAAGCTCCCCATCTCCTTTATATTTTTTCGCGTTTTTTAATCCCCATTGCAGGGTTTTCCAGTCCTTATCCTCCCAGGCGTTGGCGATCAGGGTATACCACAGTTGAATTTGGTTGGGTTCCAATTCCAGGGCCCGTTCAAGATGATTTTTCGCGGAAGGGCGATCCCCCAGGTTCCGCAGGGCCTCCGCGTCCATGGCATGGATCACGGGGTCCGCCCGACGGTACTTAAGCCAGTTTCGGCAGGAATCCGCCGCCTGCCGCCATTCACCGGCATCCAGCAGGGAACGGATCATAAAGAGGTCCACCAGTTCACTATTCCAGGGCAAATTGGGGAGCTTCCCTTCCAGGGAAGAACGGATCTTTTCTATTTCTTTCAGGGCTTCCCCGTTCTTGTCCAGAACCATCAATATCGAGGTCCGGTACCAGCGGATCATGGGGTCCTGGGGGGCAAAGCGGATCGCCTGGGTGTAATGGATCAGGGCTTCCTCCATTTGGTTCAATTCCCGGGCGGCCCGGCCCAATTCCAGTCTGAGCAGGAGGGAATCGAAACCGTTTTCCAGAACAAACCGAAGCATCTGGATTCCCAAGTCGTAATTTTCGATCCGGCAGAGCCGAACTCCCCGGATAAAAAGGGCGTTGAGATACCCGTGGTAGATCCGTTTATTATCCGGGGCGATTTCCACCGCCCGCTGCAGTACCTCCACTGCGGAGGCAGAATGTTTGGATTTCAGGTAGGTCATCCCCAAAAGGGCCAAAACCGAAGGGTTATCCGGGCTGTATTCCAGGGCCCTCCTTAGAAGCGGTACCGCCTTGTGGGGCATCCCCAGGGCCGCGTAGGTACGGCCCGTGAAAAAATACCCCTCCGCCGAATGGGAATTGATCCGGAGATAATCGTTGAAAGCGGCTAAGGCCCGGGAATAATCTTTAAGGGCGTGAAAAGAACGGCCTAAATAAAGGCAGGCTTCCGGAGGAGCGTCGGATTCGGATAAAAGTTCTTCCAGCAGGTTGACGGATCTTTTATAGTCCCGTTCTATCCCGGCCTTGATGGCGAGGTTCAGTTTTTCCCGCCCCTCAGCGGCGCCGGACCTCCCGGTGGAATAAGCCCCCATAACCGCCCCTCCGGAAGAGCCTGTTACCTGCCCTATTTTGCCCTGGCCAGGGTGACCGCCGAGGTAACCACGATGTCTTCCACCGAAGCCCCCCGGGACAGATCGCTTATGGGTTTGGCGAAACCCTGGAGGAAGGGACCGAAGGCTTCGGCTTTCCCCAGACGCTGTACCAGTTTATATCCGATGTTTCCCGCGCCCAGATCAGGGAAAACCAGGGTGTTTACCATGCCCCGGACGATGCTACCCGGGGCTTTTTTATCGGTTACCGAAGGCACCAGAGCCGCGTCGGCCTGGAGTTCACCGTCGATTTTAAGGGTGGGGTCCTTGGCTTTTACCAGCTCCAGGGCGCTCCGTACTTTGAGTACATCGGGATGATCCCCCCCGGAGCCTTTGGTTGAAAAAGAGAGGAGGGCCACCACGGGATCGGCGCCGAGAAATTCCCGGCAGGACTGGGCCGCGGCCAGGGCGATTTCCGCAAGCTGTTCCGCGGTTGGATCCGGCACCACCGCGCAGTCGGAGAAGATGAGGGCTCCCCCCGCCCCCCAGGAGCTATCGGCCGTTTGCATGACAAAACAGGAAGAGGCGGTCTTGGAGCCCGGAACCGTACCGATGATGGCCAGTCCCGCCCGGAGAACATCGGCGGTGGCGCTTTCGGCTCCGGCTACCATGGCATCGGCATCCCCCAGATGGACCATCATGGCTCCCCAGCGCAAAAAGTGGGGGATATCGGTTTTGGCCTGGTCTTCGGTCATGCCCTTGTGTTTCCGCAGCTCATAATACTCATGGGCGTATTTTTCGATCAAAGGAGAGGAAAAGGGATCAACGAGGGTGATATCCTGCAAGGTTACCCCTTCTTTTTCAGCCCTTTCCATGATTTCAGACTCTTTACCCACCAGGGTAACCGACGAAGCCAGCCGTTCATCCACGATGATCCGGGCGGCTTTAATAGTCCGCGGTTCCGTTCCCTCGGCTAATACCAATTTTTTTTGCAGGGATTGGGCCTTCCGGCGCATATCTTTTTCAAAATCCATAACGCACTCCTTTGAAATATGAGATAATTTGGGGTTTAACCACTTTTCCCCTCCATACTAAGGCCGCCGGGGCCGTCCGGAAACCGGCGGCTTCCCGGACAGCCCGCGCATTTATTCCTGTTTCCCGGTGTTTGAAACTGGCTCTATCTATTTCAGTTTACCGGTTTCAGGGACATCGCGCAAGCGTACGCATTGCCCCAGGACAATTTTCGGGGATCTGTCCTGATTGCGGTTTTTAGCGGAATTTGGCGAGGAAACAGAGGTTTCCGAACACGTCTGGTATGGGAAGAAGGCGGGTTCAAGGTTCCCCAGTACCCGGGGCATAAGTGCTTTTATCCCGCAATTCGCCTATTGACGTACCCCCGATCCATGGTTAAATTTAGGGCATTATGACTGATATCCATAACGATGCTGTGGAAGATGAAGACTTTGATACTATTTTATCTTCTGATATTGACTTTTCCGGGACCATCAATTTCGAGAAGCCCTTTTTAATCCGGGGCAAGGTTTCCGGAAAGATAGCCGCCAAAAGCCTTCTCGTGGTTGATGAGACGGCGGTGGTAAACGCCGATATCAACGCAGCAGCCGTGGTTATCCGGGGGGCGGTGAGGGGGAACATTACCGTCTCAGAAAAAATAGAAATTACCACCACCGGTAAATTAACGGGGAATGTTATCACCCCGGAATTTTTAATGGAAAACGGCTGTATATTTAACGGCCGTTGTACGATGTCGGAGCGGAAAGCCCTTGAACAAATGGTATGAAAAAAAGAATTTGGAAGCATAAGATTTGTTTGATTCGTTGCGAAGGGTCCGTACCCAAGAACCCGCTCCCGCGGGGGAGCCTTGGGGCGGAACCAAGGGTATGGACCCTGAGTCAACTACCTTACGAGAACAACATACCCCGTCCGCTTGCGGTGGGGTTGTTGATTTTTTTTATTATGGTTCCCGGGCTGACTGTTTTAGCCCAAAACAGGCCCGATGCCGTTCAGGCATACCGGAGCGGTAATTATGAACAGGCGATTTCTATATGTCTCAATGAAATTGAGATAGACCGTAATAATATCGAGTCCTATGTGGTAATATGCTGGAGCCTTATCCGGTTGAACCGGTATGAGGAAGCCAATACCTATGCCCGGATCGGACGAAACCTCAGCAGGTATGATCCCCGGATCATCGAGATCCTGGGGGAGATTAATTATTTTCAAGGAAGCAACCACGAAGCGCTGTCGTATTTTCAGGAATATATCAACCTTGCCCCCGAGGGACAGCGGATAGAAATGGTCTATTATTTTATGGGTGAAATTTTTATCAGGCTGGGCCGTTTCCGCCATGCGGATATTGCCCTGTCTACGGCGGTTCACCGGGTGCCTGAAAACGCCGCCTGGTGGACCCGCCTTGCCTATGCCCGGGAAAACGCCGGGGATCTGCCGGAGGCCGCCGCTGCCTATGAGCGGGCCCTCACCCTTGACCCTCAGCTTTCCGATGCCCGCCGGGGCCTGGAGCGTATCCGCCAAACCCTGGGGAGCCGCTAAATTCCCGTGTTTTCCATAGCTGTTCAAACCCTGGGATGTAAACTAAATCAGCTTGAGAGCGAATCCATCGCCGGCGCCTTTAACCGGGAGGGTTTTACCCTGGTTCCCAGGGAAGGGGGCGGGGCGGACATTTTTCTGGTAAATACCTGTACCGTCACCTCCAAAGCCGAGCAGAAAGCCCGGCGGATAATCCGTAAGATCCTCAGGGAAAACCCCGAAGCCTGCGTGATCGTTACCGGTTGCTATGCCCAGGTTGAGGCTGAGGCGGTGGCGGGGCTTATGGACCATGAAAAGGAGGCTCCGGTTTATCAAAAACGGCTTTTTGTGGTTCCGGGAAGCCGCAAAGGATCCCTGTTGGATCTGCCGAAATTCCTTGTGGAGTCTGAGGGTACCGCCGGATCTCCCGCCGGGGCCCTGGAACGATGGACACGGGGATTGGACATTTCCTCCCCCCAAGACCGGTTTCGTTTTAATCCCGAAGCTTTTTTCAGCCATTCCCGGGCTTTTTTAAAAATACAAGACGGCTGCGATAACCGCTGTTCCTATTGCCGGGTTACCCTTGCCCGGGGGCCCAGTGTGAGTCTGGCGGCGGAAAGGGTATTGTCCAGGCTTCGGGCCCTGGAAACGGCGGGTTTTGGGGAGGCGGTACTGACCGGGATAAATATCTGCCAGTACCGGGACGGCGTCATGGATTTAAGGGGCCTCCTGGAATACCTTTTGGGGCAAACCGAAACTATCGCCCTGCGGGTTTCTTCGGTGGAACCTGAAAATATTACCGGGGATTTGGTCAACGTTTTGGGTAATCCCCGGATTCGGCCCCATTTTCACCTTGCGATCCAGTCAGGAAGCCCCCGCGTCTTAAAAAAGATGGGGCGTACCTATTCCCCCGAATCCATAGAGGAGGGGGTTGCCCGGCTGCGCTCCGTTAAGGGGGATCCTTTTTTTGCCTGCGATATTATCACGGGCTTTCCCGGCGAGACCGGAGGGGAATTTGAGCAGACCTATGAACTCTGCCGGCGGCTTGGTTTTTCCTGGATCCATGCCTTTCCCTATTCTCCGCGGCCGGGAACCGAGGCATATCACTTTACGGGGCCGGTAAGCGAACGGGAGGCAATCTCCCGGGTAAAGGCCCTGGTAGATCTGGCCCGCCAGGGCCGCCGGGACTATATAGGGCGCTGGATTGGCAAAAAAGTGGACGCGATCATTGAGGGGACCTCCCCCGATAGCGGTAACAATAAAAAGACAACCCCCTATGCCGCCGCGTTATCCGATAATTACCTCAGGCTGCTCCTCCCCTCAGGGGAGCTTCCCCCCTTCCTGCCGGGCAAGGTAGTGTCTTGCAGGATCCGCGCCCTGGGGGAAACCGGATGGGAGCTCCCCGGTATTTCCCGGTTTGACGCCTGGGGGGAACGGCTGCCGTAGCGTTTTTCATTTCCCGCACTGAAAGATTCCTGCCGCGCGCTTTATATGTTTATGGCTTATTCTCCTCCTCCTATAAAAAGTCAACCAGCGATCAGGCCGCTAGCCGGCTTTTTTTCTTTTTTTGCCGGCAACGCCGGTTTTTTGCTCTTCTTTTTTTCCGCACCCTGTTGTTTCAGGCTTTTCA
>JAISOO010000038.1 GCA_031275595.1 Spirochaetaceae bacterium
CGCCCGGCCCAAAGTACGGAAGGGTTTGCGGGGGCGGGGGAAGAACCTGTTTGTTTTTCAGAGGGCTCAATGTCCATAACGACCATCATGAGCTTATTTAGGGTAATTTTCAACCCGTGATTATTCTCAATATTTTGATATGGGGCATTACAAAGGATACAAGCAATGTAACCACAGAGATACTATGATTTAAATTATCGGGAAGGGGTGGTACTCTGGTCTGACGGAGCCAGAGGGCCGTGCAAACAAATTTGCTGAGCAGGTTGGTCTGTGCCGTGAGGAAATCCGGAGGAACCTCGTCACAAAGATTATTCTAAACCGGCCGCCGTAAAACCGAACGCGGCGCCGGGCGAATGCCCGGCAGACCGCGAATAGGAGTACGGTGTTCCACACCCGATATATACCCGGAAAACCGGTCCGCTTTCACACAAACCGACACGAACTTGTGGTTCGAGAGTATCTTCCGTTCGTGGTTAACATATATTTCTATGCGTTTATCCTGACCACCGGAACGGCGGGAAGGGAAACACACCACCACAAAAAAATCGTTAAAAATGGCGTTGGGCCGCCGGATATGCTATACTCAAAACTGATCATTTTAATAATTATGGAGGACACTTTACCATGTTGAAAAAGCTTCACCTTATTCTTGTTACCGCGGTCCTGGTTTCCGCGCTTATAGGCTGCGGAACCACTCCGGGGGGAGCGGAAGGAAGCGGAACCGCCCAAACGGTTACCATCCTTGCGTTTAACGATTTTCATGGCGCCCTTGATGAGTCCGGGAGTGAGACCGGAAATCCCGGCGGGGCCAAATTGGTGGGAAAGATCAAAGCCCTGAAGGCTGAAAATCCCGAATCCACCCTGGTATTAGCCGCGGGGGACAATTACCAGGGGTCCGCCCTGGCGAATCTTAACTACGGCAGGCCGGTTTCGGATCTCTGCCGCCTCATGGGGGTCCAATATTCGGCGGTGGGGAACCACGAATTTGACTGGGTAAAGGGGCCTTCCCAGTTCTATTTTGAGGATTGGGAAAAGGACGGCAATTTTAAGTTCCTGGCGGCCAATATTGTTGATCGCAAGACCGGCAAACTGGCGGATTTCGCCCTGCCCTACGCCATCACCGTAATTAACGGAAAAAAGATTGGGCTTATCGGGCTTATAACCCTGGAAACGCCTTCCCTGGTTATCGCCGCGAATATCAGCGGCCTTGATTTTACCGATCCTTCGGAAGCGGCTAAAAAATACTACGATTTTTTGAAAAAAAAGGAAAAATGCGACGCCGTCATAGCCCTGACCCATCTTCCGTCTTCCATGCAGGATGATACCATAAGCGGCGAGGCCGCCGATTTGGCCCGCGCCCTTCCGGAACTGGACGGCATTATCTCAGGCCATTCCCATCTGGTGGTTTTGGGAAGGGTAAACGGCGTTCCCATAGTGCAGGCTTCGAACAACGGACGCTATATCAGCCGCCTGGATCTTCAGTTTGACCGTAAAGGAAAGCTCCTGGCGGTGGAGCCTTCGCTGGTCAATATTTCCGACGCTTCCGGCAAGGCTTCCGCCCCCGTGGATCAGGAGGCCTTAGCCATTATCAACACCTATAAAACGGAGCTTGCCCCCCTCATGGCCCAGGTGGTCGGTTATAACGATACCGCCCTTCATACCAAGCCTGAGGTTGCCGAATGGATGTGTAAGGTTCTTTACGATTACCTCCTTCGAGTCGAGGGCAAACCCTTTATTGTAACTCAAAATGACGGAGGGGTACGGTCAGGGGGCATTCCCCTTCCCCCGGGGGACATAACCATGAATTATATGTACGGCCTTATGCCCTTTGACAACTCCATAGTGGTCATGGAAGTTACCGGGAAAGAGCTTATCGCCATTATCGAACGCCCCCGGGAAGAACTCGTCTCCGCCCTGGATTACTACGGGCTCCGGCAGGAGAACGGGCAATACCGCCTCATCTACGACAATTCCCCCATTGATCCCAATAAAACCTACAACCTCATGTGCAACGATTTTATGTACACCGGGGGAGATCGTTTCGATTTTTCCGCGGGTAAAAACGCGCGGTATCTGGGAATTCCCCTTAGGGACGCGCTGATCGAGGAAACCCTGTTCCGTTCCGGCAAACGGCAGTCCCTGGCGCCGGAATCCCAATACCCCTTTAATCTCATCACCCTGGTTATGATGAACGGCCCTTCCAAAACTTCGGTTTTCCGAACAAGCCCGTAACACAATACACCCGGCGGTGGGCGTATCAGGCCCTGCCGGGCCTGTGCGGTAAGGAAACATTGTACTACATCGTCGTATGACGATGGGCATATTCGGCCGCTTAGGCGGCCGGGCCGGGCTTTCCGGGGCTCCGCCCCCGCCGGCGCATATATTGGACTTGTTCAACTCTATTTTATGGAAAAGTAAATGCTTTTGCCATGGACACGAATCAACAACCCCGCCCTGAAGGCTAAACTTGACCCACAAAAAATTTAGATGGTTAAAATGGTATCAATTCCTTAAAACCAGTGAAAAAATGAAGAATATTAACCACAGAGGACA
>JAISOO010000046.1 GCA_031275595.1 Spirochaetaceae bacterium
TCATTTCGCCTCCTGCGTCCGGGCCGTCAGGGAGGGAAACCCCGGGGCCGCGGTGGAGGTCCTCATCCCCGATTATACCGAAGCCGAAATCGCCGTCATCTTAGCGGAGAAACCCGGGGTGATCGCCCACAACGTGGAAACCGTCCGTTCCCTCCAATGGGTCCGTGACCGCCGGGCCTCCTTTGACCGGAGCCTTGAAACCCTCCGGGCCGCCAAAAAGGGGGGGGCGGTGACCAAGACGAGCCTCCTTTTGGGGTTGGGTGAAACCCGGGGGGAGGTCCTTTCCGCCATGGACGAGATCCGGGCCGCCGGGGTGGATATCCTGGTGATGGGCCAGTACCTGCGGCCCTCGGCGAAGCAGATCCCCGTGGCGGAATATGTCAGCCCCCAGGGGTTTCAGGACTACGCCGGGGAAGCGCGGAAGCGGGGGTTTTCCTCGGTGGTGGCTTCCCCCTTTGCCCGGACCAGTTACCATGCCCGGGAGGCCGCGGAAGCGGGGGGAGGGGCCGGTGCGGATTGAGGCCATGGGAAAACCCCCGGGCTGCAAGTTGATACGGTTAAGCGCGGAAACCGAGGGGGGGATCATCAGGAGCATCCGGATCAGGGGGGACTTTTTAGCCAGCCCCGAGGAAGGTTTTGACCGGGCGGAACGCCGGCTTTGGGGGGTGCCCCTGGGCGAAGCGGGGCCGGCCTTTGACCGGTTCCTCGCCGAGGAGGGGGTGGAAACCCTGGGCATCAACGGGACGGGCCTTGCCGAGGTCCTGGCGGACGCCCATGGATAGGCACCCCTTCAGGCTGCTCTATACCGGCTTCCACGACGGGTTTTACAATATGGGCCTGGACGAGGCCGTCCTGGAAGGGGTTTCCCGGGACCAATCGCCGCCGACCCTGCGGTTCTACGGCTGGTCCCCTCCGGCGGTATCGGTGGGCTATTTCCAGGGCCTGGAGGAAGAGGTGGATCTTGCCGCCTGCAAGACCCGCGGGGTGGACGTGGTACGCCGGATCTCCGGCGGCGGGGCGGTGTTCCACCATGCGGAGCTTACCTACAGCGTGATCATGGCCGACACCCACCCCCTGGCGGGAAAAACCATCCGGGAATCCTATGAGGGCCTCTGCGCCGGCATTGTTGAAGGGCTGGCCCTGCTGGGGGTGCCCGCCCGGTTCGCGCCCATCAACGACATCATCGCCGGGGACCGGAAAATTTCCGGCAACGCCCAAACCCGCCGGATGGGCTGCGTGCTCCAGCACGGGACCGTCATCCTGGACCTGGACGTGGACCTCATGTTCGAGCTCCTCCGGGTTCCCCGGGAAAAGATGAAGGGCCGGATCATCCGGGACGTAAAAGACCGGGTCACCAGCCTCGGGGCCCTCCGCCCCGCCGTTTCCCTCCCGGAAGCGGCGGCCGCCCTGGCCGAGGGGTTCCGCCGGGCCCTGGACCTGGATTACGGCCCCTCCCGGGCTTTTCAGGCGGAGCCCGCCTCCGCCGAAACGGCACGGGCCCGGGTCCTGGCGGCGGAGAAATTCGCCTCCCGGGAATGGCTCCACAAACGATAGGCGGAAGAGGATTAACCGGCAACCACAGGTTCGTGGCGGTTAAGCTTCTTCGTGCCCCCATCCAGCCGTGGTTGATACTTTTTTCGCCGTATGGCATAGTTCTCATAAAAACAAAAAACCGGTGACAAAACCGGTAAGTTTTCAGCGGGAACCGTCTATTAGTATTGAGGAGACATATCCATGCTCACCAAATGGGGCCTTACCAATTTTAAATCAATTTACCACGCCGACCTCGACCTGGCGCCGCTTACGGTCCTGACCGGGACCAACTCAAGCGGGAAGAGTTCGCTTATACAGTCCATATTGATGCTGGCGCAGACGATGCAGAATCCGTTTTGCGAAAACAACACGCTCATGCTTAACGGCCCCCTGGTAAAACTGGGGCTGCCGGAAAGTATTCAATCATTTTCACCCGAAAAAGATGGTTCAGAAACAGATAAAACCGCTCTGGGAATTCGCTGGGCATACCGCGCATTTACAGAGGAAGAAATGTTCCGGGTTTCCGGAGTATTGTTTGACAGTTTTGACGACGACGTGCTTGGACCACCAGAATGGACTAATATTGACGAACTAGTGACCGGTTATCCATTTCCTTACAAACTTCGCACAAAAACCGACAAAAAATATATAAGATGGGATTCGGTAAAAACTGAGGTTCTTTTTGACAGAGACGAAAAATTTGGTTATTTTCTGAAAGAAATCGGTTATGAATTGGATTATACAGTTTCTGACAGCCAATTAAAAATTAATAATTTGAATATATTAACGGAACAGCGACATGCGGAGATGAAAGCCAAGAAAAAGAAAGAAGGCTACACAATGGGAGAAGACTCCATAAAAAACCGGGAAAACGCTCTTTTTCTTATAAAAGAAGTGAAGCCCCGTATACCGGTAGAAAAAGGCAAGAAATCCCTAGAAGTGTCGATTTCTGATTTCATTCCACGACAGTTTTTTGGAACCCCTGATAATTGCCCTTGGGAGAGCAAAGATGTTCCCACTGAATATGCCGTATTAAATCATGATATAAAGGACTGTTTTTCCAGGGTGAAATATCTTGGACCGCTTCGTTTTCAGGGACCTCTCTATGAGTTTTCCGGCTCAAGCAACAAAATCGACGTGGGATACGATGGACGATATACCGCTTCTGTCATACATATTTTATATAATCAGGAGAACCGCGTTTTATGCTATGAGAAAAGAGGAGACGAAGTCGGAGTCAGCGGTGTGAGTGGGCTTCCTTTTCACGAGTATTTAGATATGTGGCTACGAAATCTCGGAGTCGCCGAAGGGGTCAAGGTTACGCCAACCAAACATGGATATGAGATACAAGCGATTATCAAAAGCGGCGGCGTTGAGCAAGAGGTTGATATTAACCATGTCGGCACCGGACTGAGCCATGTATTGCCCGTAGTGGTCATGGGTCTTGTTTCATCACCCGGATCGTTTCTTATTTTTGACCAGCCGGAGATGTATCTGCATCCGCGGGTCCAGTCCCGGCTTGCCGACTTTTTTATTGAAATGGCCCTTAGCGGAAGACAATGCATTATTGAAACACACAGTGAATATTTTATATCCCAATTGCGGTATCGTATCAGTAAGGCGTTGATGAAAAATGAGAAAGAGATGCCAGAAAAAGAGCCACTATTCTTAAAAGACCTACCAAAAACAGGCATACCGGAATTGGTAAAAATATACTTTGCCTCTAAAAAGGACGGAAAATCGGAGTTTAAAGAAATCAAGGTAACCAAATACGGCGGCCTGTCGGAATG
>JAISOO010000020.1 GCA_031275595.1 Spirochaetaceae bacterium
GAAAAAGCGGTCTAAAGCCCGCTTTTTCCCATAAATCGAAGGTTGCTGTTCCAAAACGTGAGGTTTTTGGAACAGCTTCTTATTCCTCAAGAAAATTGCATAAGCGGTAAATGTTTCGCGGTTCATTTCTTCAAAGCGGAGGGTTTTGGGGGATCCGCGGGAAAAGAACGGGTATATGGCCGGCTTGGTTTTTTTTATATAATAACGTAGTGTTTTACCATGACAACGACGCCTTTTCTCCCCGGGGGGGTTATCTTCGACCTGGACGGGTTGCTGCTGGATACGGAACGGCCGATGATACGCGCATGGCTCAGGGCCGCCCGGAGCCATGGATGGCCGGTGGAGGAAGCCGTCGCCTTAAAAACCGTGGGGCTTGACGAGGCTTCCACCCGGGCGGTCGTGACCGCCGCTTTAGGCCCGGATTTTCCCTATGATCAATTCCGGAAAAAACTGGTCGCCCTGATTATCCGTGAAGCGGAGGCCCAGGGCATAGCCCGGCGGCCGGGACTGACGGTCCTGCTGGATCACCTCGCCGGGCTGGGGATTCCCCTGGCGGTGGCTACCTCCTCCAAGCGGGAAACCGCCCGGTGGAAAATGCGGCTCGGGGGTATCCTGGAGCGGTTTCCCGTTTTAGCCTGCGGGGACGAGGTTGACCGGGGTAAACCCGCCCCGGATATTTTTCTCCTGGCCGCGGAGCGGTTGGGTAAGTCCCCCGCCGAATGTGTGGGTTTTGAGGATTCTCCGGCGGGATTGTTGTCCCTCCGGAACGCGGGGATCCGGTCGGTCTTTATCAAGGATCTGGTGGAACCGCCCCCGGAGGTGCTGGCAACGGTATGGCGCCGCTGCGGGGACCTCGCGGAAGCGGCCGCCCTTTTCGGGCAGCCCCCAAAATACCGCGGATAGGTCAGAGTTTTTCGATAACGTTGTGGAGCCATTTTCCGGTTTTGAGCCGCCACAGGCCCAGGAGCATTTTCAGCGGGTCCTCGATACAGATACAGAGATAGGCGGCCCACACCGGGGCGTGAAAAACAAAACTCGCCGCCGCCGCCAGGGGTATGGCAACCACCCACATAAAGAGGACGTCATAGAGAATACAAAACTTCGTGTCTCCCCCGGAGCGGCAAATGCCGACGACCATGGACATATTAAAGGCCCGGAAGGGGTAGCTACAGGCCAGGATGAGGAACATCACGTTGATAAGGGACAGGACCCGGGGGTTCACCCTGAATATGAACGGTAAAAGCCGGGAGAGGGACAGGATGATAAGGGCCGCCCCCCCGGCAACCAGGGGGGCAAACCGGGTTATTCTAAAGGCGTAATCCCGGGCGGTCTTTTCATCCCCCTCGCCGATTTTTTTGCCGATCAGGACCGCGACCCCGTTTCCCAATCCGATAAAAACAACCCAGGTTAATTGCGAAAAGGTATTGGTAATATTAAAAGCGGCAATGGCATCCGTATGAGTCCGGGCGATGATGATATTCTCGACCATCACCCCCAAGGACCAGATGAATTCGTTCAGAACAACCGGTGAAACAATGCGAAAAAAACGTCCGATAAAAGGACCGTGAAAGGCGGTAAGCTCCCGGAAACTTCCCGCCGGGGGGTAACGCCGGGCATAACTCACCCCGGCGAGGATCCCCGTTTCGGTAAACCGGGCAATCACCGTGGCCAGGGCGGCCCCCGCCACCCCCATGGCGGGAATACGGCCAAACCCGAATATAAAAAGGTAATTTAACCCCATGTTGATGGAAAGGGCGATAAGGGTGCTTACCATGGCAAGCCGGACTTTTTCGATAGACCTGAGGGTCTGGATAAAAACAAAGCTAATTCCAAAGGGGACAAAGGCCGGGGCCAGGGTTTTAATATAGGCCGCCCCGGCGGCGATCACCGCGGGATCCCGGGAGTAAATCCGGAGGATCCCTTCAGGGAAGCAGAGCCCTCCGATGGTAAAGATCAGGGCGGCGATCAGATTGAGGATAAGCGTAAAGCCGGTATTTATCCTGATCCCCGGGATGTCCCGCTTCCCCCAGAATTGGGCGGTAAAAATCGCGCTTCCCGAACATATCCCAAAGAGGATCATATTGAAGGTGAAAAAAAATTGATTCCCCAGGCCCACCGCGGCGATTTCCACGGTTCCCAGCCGCCCAATCATGATCGTATCGACCATATTGACAAAGGAATTCACCAGATTCTGGAGCATGATGGGGACGGCAATGGTAAAGAGGTTTTTATAAAACTGTTTGTCATTAAAAAGGGTAACCGAACGCATAGCCTCTGGCTTTGTTTTTAGAGAATGGGGCTGCCGGAACAAATTTTTCCCGCCTTTCGGACAACCCTTTTTATTATACGCAATTCCGGAAATAAAAGACAGATGATCTGGCTCCAAAACCAGGGCGGCCGCGTAAATAATTACCGCAGATTTGGGTATTTTCAGGGGAAGCGCCCAAAAGTTCCGGGGCCCGGGTATGTTGAAAGGATCCTTGCTATTCCCTATATTAATACTAGAGGATTTTTTAGTTTTGGAAACGGCGTAAAGATAAGGAGCGGTTATCAGGTGGGATGTACTGAAACTCGATGGAAACATCATACGGATCTTAGCGAGGGCTGTCGTTGAACCCTGATTTATCCATGGGAGAGCAGTGGAATAACCGCGCCCTCTTCCGGCTCCTGTGGCCCCTGATTATCGAACAACTCCTGGCGGTAACCATGGGCGCGGCGGATACCATGATGGTCAGCACAGTGGGGGAATTTGCCGTTTCCGGGGTTAACATTGTTGATAATATCAACAACCTCCTGATCATTGCCTTTAGCGCCCTTGCCACCGGCGGGGCGGTGGTAACGAGTCAATACATCGGCCGCCGGGATACCAAAAATTCCAGCCTCGCGTCAAAGCAGCTTATCTATATCGTGACGCTCACCGCCCTTGTTATCATGGGAGTAAGCCTGTGTTTCCGCCGCCCCATTATCCGGCTGCTCTACGGAAAGGTGGAAACCGATGTCATGGACGCGGCGGCGATTTATTTCCTTATTACCGCCGTCTCCTATCCCTTTTTGGCCCTCTATAACGCCAATGCCGCCCTGTTCCGGTCCATGGGGAACAGCCGGGTAACCATGCGGATCGCCCTGCTGGTAAACATCCTGAATATCGGGGGTAACATTTTTTTTATCTACGGCCTCCGTATCGGCGTGGCGGGAGCGGCCCTGTCCACCCTGTTAAGCCGGATCATCGCGGCGCTCCTTACCACGGGTCTCCTTACCCATAACCGTACCACGCCGATTTCCCTCGCGGGGATACTGGAAATCAGGCTTGTCCGTCCCATGATCCGAAACATATTGAACGTGGGCATCCCCAGCGGCCTGGAAAGTTCCATGTTCCAGATCGGCAGACTCCTTACCCAGCGGATCTTCACCACCTTTGGAACCCGGGCCTTCGCGGCAAACGCCATCGCCGGGGTGATCAATTCCTTTTCCTTTATGCCGGGCATGGCCTACGGCATGGCCCTGCTTACTATCGTGGGTCAATGTGTAGGCGCCGGGGATTACGAGGCGGCGAAAAAACAAACCGCCAAAATCATGAAGATTACCTATATCACGCTTTTTATCATCAGTGCCTTGATTTATATTTTTATGGAACCCCTGATCAATCTTTTTAGTCTCAGCCCGGAGGCCCACGACATGGCCAAGACATTTTTACGGATCCACTGTATTTCCATGGCCGTCGGGTGGCCCATGAGCTTCGCCCTGCCTAATGCCCTGCGGGCCGCCGGGGACGCCCGGTACGTGATGATCGCGGCCAGCGTCTCCATGTGGACCGTTCGGGTGAGCGCCGCCTATCTTCTGGCCTATCCCCTGGGGGTCGGTCCCCTGGGAGTATGGCTTGCCATGGGCGCCGACTTTATCAGCCGGGGAACCTGCTACCTTACCCGTTGGCTGGGAGGCAAGTGGCAAAACAAGCAGGTTATCAGCAATGCGGTGTGAGTTCCGGATCCCTTCCGCAACTTGTATATACCCTTCAACGTCGTAACCTTTTTCATCACAAAAAGCCGGTTTCTCGCCGCCATGAGCCGCGAAATCCGCACCTCCATAAACGCCATTATCGGCGTGAGCGATTTAGTGCCCGCGGAAAATCTTTCCTCACGGCGGTATGGTTCCAACAGAAACCGGACATTTTCAGGCATGGAGACTTCAAGGTGTTCGCCGTCTTTGCCGGAACCCCGAACATTCCCGGTCATCCCGATAAAGAACCCGCTTCGCGGGGGAGGCCCCCGGTAACGGCTCATGTTCCACGCCCAATAAGACACGCGAAACGTTGAGCGTGTAGATGAATAATGTGGCGCGGCGTGGGGCTAAGAAAATTTCCATTTTACAAAAAAAGTTTTACGCCCCGCCGCCAACTCAAGACAGGCCGAAGCCAGATCAGCAGGGACCCCATAGGGGTCCCCAGCCTCCCCGCAGGTATACCCCGCCCGATAAACAGCCTTAATAGCGGAAAGCCCCCGGCCCCCGCCACGGATGGCGGTGTAAGTTTGCCCTTGCAGGAGAAAGGGAAAGACCATAAATCGTATCTTCCGGCTTTTTCCCGGTCTCCGCTTCCAAATCAGGAATCACCCGGTACAAGTCCGGCTCAAGCGGCGCTCCGGTTTCCCCACGGGCCCCTACAAAATAGGTAGCCGGCACCATAGGCGTTCACTTAGCGTCAGACCTCCTGTGTGGGGGGCTGACCCGCTGGCGGGGGTCAGGCACCGCCGCTAGATGTAGCGTCTGGGGTCAGGCTCCACCCCCTGCATCTAGTAGCGCATCAGGGCAAACTAAGGTCAGACCCCGCCGGTGGGTCTGACCTCCCATTTTAAGTGAACGCCTATGGTAGCCAACACCTCCCGCACCGGGTATTCCCCCAGAGGCAGGAACAACCCCTCATTACGTCGCGTGAACGACGTAATAAATCGAACATCATCGCGTAGCGATGATGACAGCTCGCCGTGAAACTCAATCCGATCAAAATGCTTTTTCAGGAAAAGCCGCCTCCGGCAGTATTCCTCAATGGTGTAAGTGGCTGTGATAAGGCAGAACGCCGCATGGATAGCGGCTGGAATAAAGTTGCTGAGTTTTTGCCCTGCAAAAACTCATAGCCTTGAAGTCGGCCAGAGGAATAAGCGTATGCAGGGGGGTATCAGAGACCCCGTTTCCGTAGTCCTGTCCCAAAGGTAACCCGTCCAAACGGTTGAGGCTTTCCCAAAACTTCAGTTTTTGGGAAAGCAACCTTAGATTTATGGGAAAAAGCGGGCTTTAGACCGCTTTTTCAGAAGCCTATCCCAAAACTAACCGAGTGTTGGGATAGGCTCGGTCAATAAATGGGACAAACCTGCAAAATGGGGGAAAAATGACCGGAAAGAGAAAATTCCGTTTTGGTTACTTGTCAAAAACATGAGATTCCCAACTAACCGGGGAAACGCCTCTTGACAATTTTATTTAGTCCCTATATGATTTAGATGCTATCACAACTATGGAAATGCTGACCGAAAAGATATACCGGCTGATAAACCTTGCCATCCGGGAGATAGAGACCCCCTGGCTCTATGGGGTGGATTTCCCGCTTCACCATGCGGAAGTCCACTTATTGGAGACCATAAAGGCCAA
>JAISOO010000076.1 GCA_031275595.1 Spirochaetaceae bacterium
CGCAGTAGCTCCGGTCAATGGGTTCGTTTGGTTTTGGTTCTATCAGAATCCGTACTTCAGGGTCATATTCCAGGATGGTATTGAAGGCGTCCCGCATCTGCCGTATTTTTTCCACGGGGCTTTTGCCTTCCGCGCAAAGGGTTCCCTCCCGGGCCAGCCACAGCTGGACCTTGTTTGTACCCAGGGCCCTGGCAATATCCACCGAGCGCAGGGACCGCCAAATGGAGCCTTCCAATTAACCGGCCGCGAAACCCCGGATGAAAGCGCTCAGGTATTCCCCCGCAGAACGGTTCAATTCTATGGCAAAGCCGGACATATATTTGCGTCCGCAAAAAGCCCGCATAAACGAATCAAAATCCCCGGAGCCTGAATTTTTGGCGAAAAGTTCCCGGTACAGCTCCCTGAGTTCCGCTTCGGTCCGGGGACTATACCGGTCCGTCTGAATCAGGTATTTCCGGTGCGGTCTCGGCGGTTTTGGCCGCCTGAGCTGGGATTCAGCGGGATACCCAAAGACCAGCATGGTAATGGGCGGCGCCAGGGGGTCCAAATGGAGCAGCCCCGCTAACTCCTCCCTGTTTTCAAGAATATCCCCTATGTAACAGGAGCCGATGCCCAATGACTGGGCCGCGCACACCATATTCTGGGCGGCAATCATGGCGTCCGCGCAGCACAAAAGCAGATCCCCCGGACCGGGTTCCCGGGCATCGGCTCCGGCATAACGGTAACAGTCAAGCCAGCGGCGGGTATCGGCAAGAAATACCAGAACAAGGGGCGCCGAGGCAATAAAGGGCTGATTATCGCAGAGTACCGCCAGGCGCTCCTTGATTGCCTGGTCCCGTATATCCAGAATCCCGTAAAGCTGCTGGTTTCCCGCGCTGGGACCCTGAATCCCCGCGTCAATGATCGCGTTGGCCGTTTCCTCAGATATGGGCTTATCCAGAAAAATCCGGACCGATTTCCGGTCAAAGAGGGATTGGATGACACTGTTCATAGGGGGCCTCCGTCTATGTATACCCGTATCCCGGATAAAAGTAAATACCTTGCCTTGGCTGCCAGCAATTCTTAGTTTAAAAAAAGCCTCCATTATCACTCTGTTTTGGGCGCATCCGGCCGCATCGAACCTCCGGTTCGCCGCAGCCGGACCGGGCTTTCCGCTCCAATTCCTCGTACCGGGGTCAGGCACCACTGCTACGGGTAGCGCCTGGGGTCAGACCCTACCCCCCGTATCTAGTACCGGGGTCAGGCTCCTCCTCTTCAGACCCCGGTACTGCGGGATTTCCGCTTCAATCCCTTGCGCGTTCACCGGGGGAGCCTTTTTTCCCTTCCATGATAACGGTAAACAGGCGAGGTTTTCCCAAAACATCAGTTTTGGGAAAACCTCATATTTCACCCTTTTTTAGCGGCAAATCTCAATTTTTTGGGGATGAAAAGACGCCCGAAAAATGCGGAGTAGGGTGGCAGTGGAAAAACAGAGGGGGACCCTCCGGGGGAGCCGCTGTTTTTCCAGCTGCCAGCAGTTTGTTGCGCTTCAGCGCAAAATCGTATAAATATTCACAAAAGTGAATTTTTATACCCTACAAACTGCATAAAGGAGCCCGATAATCGAGGATTTTTTGCATATCTATGCAAAAAATCCACAGGTGCAACAGGCTCCTAGGACCCCCAACATATTCTTGAGGTGTCTTTTCATTTTGGAATTTTTAAACTGAGCATTGCAGCCCCGGGCTGATAAGACCTTGACATAAAAGTTTTAAGGTATCAGAATGAATCATGGGCTGTTACATCCCGCCGGTCCGGCGGGTTTTGCGAACAGCCTTTGTCAAAAAAACAAGGAAGGGTGATATGCAGAGATTGGATTTTCCTGAGGATTTTCTCTGGGGGACCGCCACCGCCAGTTATCAGGTTGAGGGTGCGGGGCACGAAGGGGGCCGGAGCGAGTCGATATGGGACGCCTTTGCCCGGAAGCCCGGGGCCGTTTACGGCGGCGAAAGCGGGGAGATCGCCTGCGATCAGTACCACCGTTACAAAGAAGACATCGCCCTCATGGCGGAGCTGGGCTTTAAGTCCTACCGCTTTTCCCTGGCCTGGCCCCGGATAATCCCCGACGGAACCGGCAAGGTGAATCCCCAGGGGATCGCCTATTACCGGGCCCTCTGCGAGGAGCTGCACAAATACGGCATCCAGGCGTGCGCCACCATTTATCACTGGGATTTACCCCAAAGCCTCCAGGATAAGGGGGGCTGGACCGAGCGGTTTATCACCGAAGCCTTTACCGAATACGCCAAGGTCTGTTTCGCCGAGCTGGGGGACCTGGTGGATCAGTGGATCACCATCAACGAACCCTACTGTATAAGTTATCTGGGGTATTACGCGGGGGTCCACGCTCCGGGGATCCGGGACATTAACCAGGCGATCAAGGCGGTGCATCATATCAACCTGGCCCACGGCCTCGCGGTCAAAGCCTACCGGAAAACCGGCCTCACGGCCCCCATCGGCATCACCTGGAACCCCAGCACCCCCCGCCCCGCCACGGACCGCCGGGAAGACAAAAAAGCCGCGGAGACCGCCCGGGCGCTGGAAACCGAAGTGTTCATCTATCCGGTTTTAGGCAGGGGCTATCCGGAACTGGTTACCAAAAAACTGGGTTTGGTTATTCCCGTCAAGGACGGGGATCTGGAAACCATCGCCCAAAAGATAGACTTTCTCGGGGTCAATTATTATTCTGAATCCCCGGTGGCCTTTGATAAAAAGGAACCCTTTAAATACAGCGCCAAACCCTCCTGGCAGGATACCAGCGATATGGGCTGGCCCATAGTTCCCCAGGGGCTGGCCCGGCAGCTCAGGTGGATAGGGGCCATTTCCGGCGGCCTCCCCCTGTACATCACTGAAAACGGATACGCCCGGCAGGACGCGGTGGAAAAAGACGGCAAGGTACATGACCGGGAGCGGATCAAATACCTGAAACAGCACCTGGCGGTCTGTTCGGACCTCATCAAAGAGGGGATCAACCTCAAGGGGTATTTTGCCTGGTCCTTTATGGATAATTTTGAATGGGCTTGGGGGTACAGCAAACGCTTCGGTATCGTCTATGTGGATTATATCACCCAGAAACGCACCCCCAAGGACAGCGCCTACTTCTTTCGGGATATCATCGCCGGTTACGGCGGGGGATGATTGGACGGCCCGCCCCTGCTTTCGGGCGGGCAGACAGTTGCGATTGCCCCGGTGGATTTTGCTTTGAAATTTGGGCGCATTTTTTGCGGCGGAGCCGCAAAAAACCGGGCTATCCGCTCCAATCTTTTTGCTTCGCAAAAAGTATTTCCGCTTCTATCCCTTGCGCGGTTCCGTATCCGATACCGGTCTTTCCATAAAATCGGCGCATATCCTCAGGAACCCCCTTGCGCGGGGGCCGTATCGCGGCGGCGCGCCCAAAGTCAGCAGCTCCACCGCAAACGGTTAACATACCCCACAATTCAGGATTCTTACCGCTCAGGACGGATCTTTCCCCCAGGACGCCTTTTGCTTGAGACAGAAACGATGGTTGGCTCGGGCTCCGGGGCGGATTTCCGGGGTTTAGCCGGGCGCCGGGGCCAACTGGCGGGGGGAATTGGGGGAAAAAGCGGGGATGGCCGCTGATTTCCCGCTATGGGGGCTGACCCCATGGTTCCAAACCCCACCAGTCCAGGCCGCCTTCCCCTCCCCAGCCGATACTTCCTCCACCAGCTCAGGCTCCC
>JAISOO010000116.1 GCA_031275595.1 Spirochaetaceae bacterium
CAGGGCATTATACCGGCGGAAGAGCGGTTCCCGGTTGTTGACGCGGGTACGGATCTCGTACCACACCCCTTGTTTCAGCTTGCGTAATGATCTCATACACGGTATATGGGCCTGACTCGTCGTTTTGCTTTAACGAGGAACAAAAAACCGGGAGAAAAGGGGTCACCAGCAGGCAGGGGCGGGGGGGACTTCTATGTCCACCGTCTCCGCCGAGGGGATAATGACGTACAGGCCCTTTTTCAGGGCATAGGCCAGAACCAGCTTACTGACCGAGGCCCCGGCAACCGCCCCCAGGTATTTGCGTCGGTCGTTGCGCTCATCCGCCGCCCGGCGCAGAACTTCCATCCGCTCCAGATGCTCCTGTATGTCCTCTATGGTCAGGCGGGTCTTGACCTCTACCGCCATGGCGTATTCGCCGTTTTCGAGCAGTACGTCGATTTCCGCCAGGGGCTCGCCGTTATGGATCTCCACATTCCGGGAATCGCGGGTAAAAGCAAACCCCAGGTTTTTAAATTTCGTATGGAGTTTGGGGGACATGAGGTGCTCAATGACATCCCCCAGACGGTTGCCTAATTCTCCAATCATCCGCTCGGTATTTTTTATCCGCCGGTCGGTCTCTTTCATCTGCCGGTCGGTCTCTTTCATCCGCCGATCGGTCTCCTGCATCATGGCCCAAACTTCCTCAAAGGTTACCCCTTTGGGCGGCTCCCGTGATTGTACCTTGGCATCTCCCATGATTCTCCTCTCAACCTGTTCAAGGCTGCTTGAACGGGTTCCCACTAAAATATACGCTGTCCTAAAAAAAATGACAACGCCGGCCCGGTGATCTCCGGCCTCCGGTCATATATATGGAGCGGACCGGGGGTTTTGCTTTAATCCGCGGGGAATTTTTTTTTACCCGGCGGCCCGTGGTTAAATTCTCTCGTTAGAGCCTTTCCCAAAACCCGGTTGGTTTTGTGGAAGGCTTTTGAAAAAATGGTCTGAAGCCCATTTTTTCCCATAAATCCAAGGTTGCTTTCCCAAAAACTGAAGTTTTGGGAAAGTCTCGTTATTAAAATCTAAGGCTGCTTTCCTAAAAACTGAAGTTTTGGGAAAGCCTCTATATTATATGCGCCTGCCGGGCTGTCAGGATAAACCCATGGACCGCTACAGCCTGTTTACCGTTATCACGGCGGGGAAAAAGGCTCCCGCGGGGAACGCGCAAGGGATTGAAGCGGAAATCCCGCAGGCTTTGCCGCAGGTAAAGGACTTTACCTGCGGCAAAGCCGAGGAATTGGAGCGGAAAGCCCGGTCCGGCCGGGGCGAACCGGAGGTTCGACGTGGCCGGATGCGCCCAAAACAGGAGGATCAAAATTGCTACGCGTTTATCCTGCGGGCTGTTTCCCCCGTACCAATCTTCCCCTTGCCGCGCCTTGACACAAATTTATGTATCGTACATAATTGTGATGTGAAATATTTCACAACCATAGAGGGTTGCGAATGAAAGATTGTGAAAAAGAGGCTGTGCCAGGTACGGAAAAGCCTCGGAGGGGGTGTTGTTTGCGGGTATATAATTTTTCTTCCGGGCCGTCGATCCTGCCGCTGCCGGTACTGGAACGGGCGGCCGCGGAAATGACCGACGCCAACGGGACCGGTCAATCGGTGATGGAGATGAGCCACCGGTCCGGGGATTTTAAGCCTATTATCGAAAAAACCGAGGCCCTACTCCGGGAATTGATGGGTATTCCCCCCAACTACCGGGTGCTCTTCCTCCAGGGGGGGGCGTCGCTGCAATTCTCCATGATCCCCCTCAACCTGGCCGCGGGGGAGGCGGGAGCCCCGAAAAAACGGGCTTCCTATGTGGAAACCGGTATTTGGGCCAAAAAAGCCGCGGAGGAAGGGGCGAAATACGCCGACGCGGTAACAAGGGCTTCGTCAAAAGACCGGGATTACACCTATATCCCCCGGGCGCCGGCGCCGGATCCGGGGGACGCCTTTTACCACATCACCCTGAACAATACCATCATGGGTACCGCATGGGACGCCCTGCCCGAGACCGGGCAGGTTCCGCTGGCCGCGGATATTTCCAGCTGTATCCTCTCGGAGCCCCTGGAGGTGTCCAAATTCGGCATCCTCTACGCGGGGGCCCAGAAAAACCTGGGGCCCGCGGGGACCACCGTGGTGATTATTCGGGAGGATCTCATCGGCCGGGCGCCGTCCTGGACCCCGGCCCTGCTCCGCTACGACGTGGCCGCCGGGGAGGGGTCCATGTACAATACCCCCCCCTGCTACGGGATCTACATCATCGGCCTGGTCCTGGAATGGCTGGCCGGGCTCGGGGGGCCGGCGGCCATGGGGGGCCTGAACCGGGAAAAGGCGGGACTGCTCTACGCGTACCTGGAAAGCTCAAAACTGTTCCGTTCCCCGGTGGAAAAGCCCTTCCGCAGCCTTATGAACATCCCCTTTACCGTCCGCGGGACGCCGGAGGAGCGGAAAAGCCTGGAAACCCGCTTTGTCAGGGAAGCCGCCGCCGCGGGCCTCGTGAACCTCGCCGGGCACCGCCTGGTGGGGGGGATGCGGGCCAGCATCTACAACGCCATGCCCCTGGAAGGGGTCCGGGCGCTGATAACTTTTATGGAAAAATTTGAAAAAAGGGAGGGGAAAACCTAGATGTTCCGGATACGAACGATAAATAAAATATCCCCCGGCGGGCTGGACCTTTTCCCCCGGGAACTCTACGAGGTTGCCAGCGATCTGCCCAACCCCGACGCCATCCTGGTGAGGAGCGACAGCCTGCACGGCCTGGAATTTCCCAAAACCCTCAAGGCCATAGCCCGGGCCGGGGCGGGGGTCAACAACATACCGGTCTCCCAATGCAGCGAGCGGGGGGTGGTGGTCTTTAACACCCCCGGGGGGAACGCCAACGCGGTTAAGGAGCTGACCATCGCCGCCCTGCTCCTGGCCTCCCGGAGCATCCTGGAGGGGATCCGGTGGGCGGGGGGCCTCAAGGAAAAGGCCGACGAAGTGCCGGAGCTGGTGGAAAAGGGGAAGGCCCGGTTTACGGGGCCGGAGATCCGGGGGAAGACTATCGGCGTGGTCGGCCTGGGGGCGGTGGGGGTCATGGTGGCCAACGACGCCGCGGCCCTGGGGATGAAGGTCATCGGCTACGATCCCTACATATCGGTGGAGGCGGCCTGGAACCTTTCCCGCCAGATTGAGCGGGCGGAAACCCTGGAAGGGCTCCTGGCCAGGGCCGATTATATCAGCCTCCACGTGCCCCTGGCGGATACCACCAAGGGTTTTTTGGACGCGGAGAAATTCCGGATCATGAAAAAGGGCGCCCGGATTATTAACCTGGCCCGGGGAGGGCTGGTCAACGAGGCGGAGATCATCGAAGCCCTGGTTTCGGAAAAACTGGGGATCTATGTGACGGATTTTCCCACCGCGGAACTGCTGGCCTGCCCCCGGACCATCTGCATCCCCCATCTGGGGGCTTCCACCCCGGAGGCGGAGGATAACTGCGCGCTGATGGCGGTGCGCCAGCTTATGGAATTTCTGGAATCCGGAAACATCAAAAATTCGGTCAATTTTCCCCGGTGCCGCCTGGAACAGCGGGCTCCCTGCCGGCTGTTAGTGGCAAACCGGAACATCCCCAACATGGTCGGCCAGATAACCACCATCCTCGCCGGGGCGGGGATCAACATCACGGACCTTATCAACCACCACCGGGATGAATACGCCTATAACATCATTGATACGGAGCAGCGGATCCCCCCGGGGGTCCGGGAACAGCTTGAAAAGGTGGAGGGCGTCATCCGGGTCAGGACTATAGATCAGCTTGAACAAATATGAAAATAATACTATCTTTTGATAAATTATACGGTTTTTTGACGAATTTTTGAAAAAAATAAGGCAAAAAAGTTGTTTTTTGGCCTCCGATGGGATATACTAGAAGGTAAGCTTATTCGGAACCCGTGCGTTCCGGACAAGCCCCGTGTTCTGCCGGGTTTGGAAAGCAGCCTGGATTTTGAGGAAAAAGCGGCCTTTGGGAGCCGCTTTTTCTCAAGTTAGCTGAAAAAACAACCGAGTCTTAAAATTGGCTCGATCAAGGGGTTTTTCACCAAGCCGGCTGGTTTGGGGAAGGGCCCGCGGGGCGGTTTCAAAAATTCGATGATCCGCTTTGGAACCGCCTGTGCGTAAAGGGAAACGCGGCCGGCAGGCCGGCAAAAAAACAAACGAGGTGTTTTATATTTTGTATTTGAAATGGAAACTATTTTTTTATCTGGGGGTGGTATCAATCATATTGTCCTCCGGGGTGATAACCTTTTCTCTGCTCTCCCGTGAAACCTGTCCGGAGCCGGAGTTGATCGAGCCGGCGCCCCCGGCGGAAATGCCGGCATGGCTGGCGGTGGATATGGTCAATTCTTCTATCTTTGAATCGGGAAACCGGCGGGATATCATCCTTGAAGCCTATCGGGACCCTGATTTTAAGGATGACGTGATCGCCTTTTTCAGCCTGGTCGCCGATTCCAGGGTATTGGCCTCGATTATCCTCGCCGAGGCGGAGGCGTACAACATTTCCCCCGCCCTGGCCTTTGCCCTCTGCAAAGAAGAAAGCCAATACAAGGTACGGGCGGTCAGCCGGCAAAACGTAAACGGCAGCATTGACCGCGGCCTGTTTCAGCTCAACAACCTGTCCTTTCCCCAGCTCAAGGAAGCGGACTTTTTCAACCCCGAAACCAACGCCCAGTACGGCATGGCCCATCTGCGGTGGTGCCTGGACGCGGCGGGCTCGGAGCTTGCGGCCCTGGCCATGTATAACGCCGGGGCGACCAGGGTCAAATCCAACAATACCCCCAAGAGAACCCTGGACTACATTTCCCGGATTCTGGACTCCCGGGATCGGATCGACGAGGCCTTTCGGGTCGAGTATCTGTTGAACGAAGGGTTTCATTCGCCCCATGATCCCGCGGTGATCCCCTCTGAAAAAAGGTCGGAACTGGTCCAAATCGCCTTTTTTCCCTACCGGTAAACCCGGTCTTGCCCGCGGAGCAGTCCGGGGCGTTTGTAAGGTGAGGATATGACTGAACGGATGGCGGAACTGGTATTGCAGCTTGGTCTTATCATCTTCGCGGTCCGTATCGGCGGCAGGCTGGCCAAAAGGCTGGGGATGCCCCCGGTATTGGGGGAGCTTCTCTCGGGGATCGTCATCGGCCCCCACGCCCTGGGAGGGCTGGCCCTGCCGGGTTTTCCCCGGGGGCTCTTCCCGCTGGAGGCCGGCCCCCTGGCGGTGAGCGCCGAATTGTACGCCTTTGCCGTTGTGGCTTCGATTATCCTGCTTTTCGCCTCGGGCCTGGAGACGGATCTGGGCCTCTTCCTGCGCTATTCCCTGGCGGGGGGGGTCATCGGCATCGGGGGGGTGGTTTTTTCCTTTGCCCTGGGGGGCCTCGCCGGGGCGGTCCTGCTCCGCGTTTCTTTTATGGACCCCCGGTGCCTTTTTCTGGGGATCCTTTCCACCGCGACTTCGGTGGGCATCACCGCCCGGATCCTCTCGGACCATAAGCGGATGGATTCCCCCGAAGGGGTGACCATCCTTGCGGCGGCGGTGTTCGACGACGTGCTGGGGATCATCATGCTGGCGGTGGTCCTGGGGGTCGTGGCGGTCCTTACCGGGGGGCCGGGGGGACAGCTCCGCGCCCCGGACATTCTGGGTATCGCCGGAAAGGCATTTGGCATCTGGCTGGGTTTTACCGTCCTGGGCCTGGTTTTTTCAAAAAAGATCGCCGCCTTCCTCAAATTCTTTAAGCAGACCTTTGATTTTTCCATCCTCGCCCTGGGCCTCGCCCTGCTGCTGGCGGGGATCTTTGAAAAACAGGGGCTGGCCATGATCATCGGCGCCTATATTTCCGGCCTTTCCCTCTCAAAAACCGATATTGCCGCGGTTATCCAGGAACGGCTCCGGGGGCTTTACGAGTTTTTTGTCCCCATCTTCTTCGCGGTTATGGGGATGATGGTCAATGTGAAGGACGTTTTTTCCCTCCGGGTGCTGATCTTCGGGGCCCTGTATACCGCCGGGGGGATCCTGGCTAAGGTCGCCGGCTGCGGCGGCCCGGCCCTGCTCATGGGCTTTAACCTCCGGGGGGCCCTGCGGATAGGGGCCGGGATGGTCCCCCGGGGGGAGGTGGCCCTGATCATTGCCGGCATCGGCCTTGCCTCGGGAATTCTGGACAACCAGCTTTTCGCGGTGATCATCCTGATGACCCTGGTTACCACCCTGGCGGCGCCCCCCCTGTTAAGCCTTTTCCTTAAAAAATCCGGCTCCGGGACCAGAAAACCGGTTAAGGGGGAGGATTCCGCCGCCGCGGCCTGGGAATTCCACTCCGTTGAGATCGCCGATATGGTGATCGATACCCTCCTCAAGGACCTCAAGGCCGAGGGCTTTTATGTACAGACGATGAATATCGACGAGGGCCTCTCCCAGGCCCGAAAGGGGGATATCGCCCTCTCCATCGCCCGGCAGGAAAGCGCCGTAACCATCGAAACAAGCCAGGTGGATATGCCCTTTGTCAAAACCGCGGTTTACGAGGTGATCCTGGGCCTGCATGATACGATACAAAAGCTGAAAAACTCATCGGACCCCCAGGCGATGAAACAGGAAATCTCCAGCCTGAAAGGCCGGAGCCGGGGGGAGGTGCTCTCCCTGATCGATCCCGGCTGCGTCATCCTGGGCCTCAGGGGGAACACCAAGGAGGAGATCATCACGGAGCTGGTGGATCTCCTGAACGCCCGGGGGAAGCTGCTCAACCGGGACGAGGCGCTGCGGGATGTGCTGCAGCGGGAGCGGACCATGAGTACCGGCATGGAACACGGCATAGCCCTGCCCCACGGCAAAAGCGAGGCGGTGGCGGATATGTGCGTGGCGGTGGGGATAAAAAAGGAGGGGGTCGATTTTGAATCCCTGGACGGGGAAAAGTCCCGGCTGTTTATCCTGGTGGTCTCCCCCAAAAAAACCAGCGGCCCCCATATCCAGTTTCTCGCCGCCGTCGGGGCGGTGCTCAAGGACGAAGTCCTCCGGGAGCAGGTGATCAACGCGGATTTCAGGGAAGACGCGGCGCTCCTGCTCCAGCATGGCCATTTTTGAGCATTTATCGGGAAGCCCCGGGGGGGAGCGGAAA
>JAISOO010000153.1 GCA_031275595.1 Spirochaetaceae bacterium
CCCCCCCCCCCCCCCCCCCCCCCCGGGGGGCCGCCCCCCCCCCCCCCCCAGCCGCTATGATACAATGAATTACGCACATTGCCGGGATACACCGGGTCACAGGGATGCATTAAGAAAGCGGTGGAACGGAACGCCCGGTCATCCTTTTGCATGGGAGAATTATAGATCAAAGCCAAGCTAAGCACAAGGTCCCTGTTATGGCACTCGGCGCCCCGGCGCTTCCTACACGAGGAACCCCCTCTTCCCCCTATGCAAGGAAAGGCCGGTAAATTTTTCCTCGTACCGGTGCTTTCATTCGGTGTATCCCGGATAAACCGTAAAGGCTTTTGCCCGGAAGTTCCGGGTTATAGCAGGGCAACAGCATTTATTTTTACCTGTATGCAAAAAACATCGGAAGATTGTGCCCGGCTTATGCGAGGAAGCCCTCTTCCCCCTATACAGGAAACGGCCGGGCAATTTTTGGCGTTTATCCAGGATACCCCCGAAAACGCACCGGTCCGGTGCGAAAAACCTGGTGGGGTGGCGGTGTAAAAGCCATAGGGGGGACCCTCCGGGGGGTCCCCTATGGCTTTTACACAGACAGGACCCCAAGGATTTTTTTCATGGACCGGTGAAACTACGGTGATATATCCGGACAAAGAGTAAATGCTTTTGCCCTGGGGTTATAGCTATAGCCCAGGGCGTAAAATTTGCATATTATATACTTATGGCATTTGGAAATTTTATCGTCGATGCCGGAAAGCCCCTGCCCTTAGGCGCCGGATTGACCCCAAGGGGGGTGAATTTTTCTCTGTTTTCCCGTAATGCTACGGCGGTAAGCCTGGTGCTTTTTGAGTCCCCGGACCCGGAGAGCCCCTATGAAGAGCTGGTATTGGATAAACAGAAAAACCGGACCGGAGATATTTGGCATTGTCATGTGCGTTCCCTTAAAGCGGGGGCCCTGTACCTGTACCGGGTCGATGGCCCCTATATCCCGGAAAAGGGATTCCGCTTTAATGTGCATAAATTATTGCTCGATCCCTATGCCAAGGCGCTTACCGATTTAAGCAACTGGGATTTACAGGCCTGCATGGGTTACAATCCCGATGGGCCCTATGACGACCTCTCCTATTCCTATAAGGAAGATCTCTTTACCCAGCCCCGGTGCATCGTTGTTGACGATGCCTTTGACTGGCAGGGGGATATTCCCCTCAACTATCCTCTCCGTTTCAGCGTACTCTATGAAACCCATGTCCGGGGCTTTACGGTCCATCACAGTTCCGGAACCCAGTATCCGGGAACCTACCTGGGGGTGGTGGAGAAGATCCCCTTCCTCAAAGAACTGGGGATCACCAGCCTGGAATTCCTCCCCATCCAGGAATTCAATGAACGGGAGTTCCTTAGGATAAATCCCCGAACCGGGAAAATGCTGGCCAACTATTGGGGTTATTCCACGGTAGCCTTTTTTGCCCCTAAGGGGTCCTATGCCTGGGATAAAACGCCCGGCGGGCAGGTCAGGGAATTCAAGCAAATGGTCCGGGAACTGCATAAGGCGGGAATTGAGGTAATCCTGGATATAGTGTTTAATCATACCGCGGAGGGTAATGAATGGGGCCCCACCTTTTCTTTCCGGGGGCTGGATAATACGATTTACTATATGCTGGATGAAAACAAGCGGTATTATAAAAATTATTCCGGCTGCGGTAATACGATAAATTGTAATCATCCGGTGCTGCGGACCTTTATCCTGGACTGCCTCCGTTACTGGGTGGTGGAGATGCATGTGGACGGATTCCGCTTTGACCTGGGCTCTATCTTGGGCCGGGATCAGCAGGGACGGCTTATGGAAAATCCTCCGGTCTTGGAGCGGATCGCCGAGGACCCGGTCTTGAGCCAGACCAAGATCATCGCCGAGGCCTGGGACGCGGGCTGGGCCTATCAGGTAGGCTGGTTTCCCGGCGGCCGGTGGGCGGAATGGAACGACCGCTTCCGGGATGATGTACGGAAGTATTGGCGGGGAGATACTCCCCTGGTACGGCATCTGGCAACCCGGCTTTCGGGAAGCTCCGACCTCTACCTGCGGGACGGCCGGAAGCCCTTTCATTCCATTAATTTTATTACCAGCCATGATGGTTTTACCCTTAGGGATCTGGTTTGCTATGAAAACAAATACAACGAGGATAATGGGGAAGAAAACCGGGATGGGGGTAACGCAAATTATAGCTGTAATTATGGCGTTGAGGGTCCTTCCACAAACCCTGCCATAGAGATTATTCGGGAACGGCAACTTAAAAATTTTATCGCCACCATGATGATTTCCCTGGGAACCCCCATGCTGCTTGGGGGGGACGAAATGGCCCGGACCCAGAGGGGAAACAACAACGCCTATTGTCAGGATAATGAAATATCCTGGTATGACTGGTCCATTTTAAAAAAGAACAGCGGCCTCTTCCGTTTTGCCAAAGAGATGATAGCCTTTCGCCGGCGGCACCATGGGTTTATGCGTCCCGAGTTTTATACCGGCCGGGACGGAAACTACAACGCCATTCCCGATATCAGCTGGTTTGACGAAGAGGCCAATACCCCGAACTGGGAAAAAATGGAAAACTGTCTGGCCCTGCGTATGGATGGCAGCCGGGCCGATATTCTGGCGGATCGGGACGATAATGATTTTTATATCATGTTTAACGCGGGGGAAAAACAGCAGGTCTTTAAGATCTGTGAGCCCCTCGAGGGAAAAGAATGGGTTCTGGCGGTGGATACCGCCTTGCCCTCCCCGGATGATATATGCCTTCCCGGTGACGAAAAATCCCTCCTAAGTCCGGACATGTATTTGATGAAGGAACGAAGCCTGGTGATATTGCTTTCAAAGGAAACAGGGAATGGATGAGAGCAGCTTTATCCTGGGGGTGGATCTGGACGGAGTGGTGGGGGATTTTTACGGCGCCATGCGCGGGATTGCCGCGGAGTGGCTGAATAAACCCCCGGAGTCCCTTACCCCGGAGGTAAGTTTTGGCCTGGATGAATGGGGTATTGCGGAATACGGCGGTTATGACCGGCTTCATCGTTTTGCGGTAACCCAACGGAACCTCTTCCGGGACATGAAACCCATCAAGGACGCCCCGGCGATACTGCGGAAACTCTCTATGCGGGAAATCCGCATCCGCATTATCACCCACCGGCTCTTCCTCAAATATTCCCATCGTACTACCATTACCCAAACCGTGGACTGGCTGGATAGTTATGATATTCCCTATTGGGACCTCTGTTTTATGAATGACAAGGGCGCTGTGGGGGCCCATGTGTATATCGACGACGCCCCTTCCAATATTATCCGGCTTAGGGATCAGGGATGCAGGACCATCGTATTCAGCAATTCCACTAACCGCGCTATTCCCGGTCCCCGGGCGAATTCCTGGCTGGAGGTGGAATCCCTGGTGATGGCGGCCCTGGACGAGTGGACCACCGGTACCCTGGATCTGTTCACCCTGGGGTCTGCCCAAGAACCCGCCCGCCGGCCTGCGGGGGAGCTTTAGGGCCCGGCCCCCGCTATCCAAAGATCCCCGACAGATAGGCCGATACATCAGCCTTGATGGGTATAAGATAGAGGTGGAAGCCCTGGGTTTCGCAGAAGCGGAGGACCCGGCGGCCAAAGTCTACATTCCAATACAAGTCGGCCCGGAAGTTCTTGGGAAAAACCGCCCGGTTCCGGGATTCCCAGTAATTCCGGCTGGATTCGGAGAGTACCGGGGAGAGGCCCCAAAACACCTGCTTGCCCTCAAGATATTCGGCAAAGATCTCCAAAAGCCGGAGGTCGAAGAAGGGCTGGCTCATAAAGCCCACGGCCCCGGCGTCTTCCTTAGCCCTCAGGTAATCCAGCTCATACCGTATATTGGACCGGTAGGGATCAAAGGCTGCATAGATCTGCAACTCCGGCATCTCGGCTTTGAGCTTTTTGATAAAGGAAACCGTTTTAGTGGAATATCCCCGGGCCTTCTGTTGTATGGGAACCGGCGGGGCCGGATCTTCCCCCTCCGGGGGATCCCCGGCAATTACCAGGACCCGGGTAATCCCCCGGGCCCGGAACAGGGCGGTATGGGGAAAGGGCTTTTGGGGATCAAAATCCCTGGCCCGCAAATGCGGCATATAGGTAAACCGGGAAATGGCCGGGGTTTCCGCCAGGATTCCGCAGGCATCCCAGGAACGCAGGGGGAACCGGAGCAGATCCGGTACGTTGATTATCTGAATTTGGGGAAACCCGCCGGCATGGGCAACGCCGGACAGAAGGGCTTCCTGATTCCGGGGAACCACCTCAAGGGATACCATCATTGCCTAATCCCCGGTCCGCAGTTCCGCCCGGAACACAGCCTGTTCGTTGTCCTGCCGCCTCCCCTCAAAGGCAAAGGCCTTGAGGGCTAGTCCTTCCCCGCCGGTTTCGTTTCCCCCCGCGGGAAGCGGGGTGATCCACAGGCCGGTAATTTCACCGGGCTTTATTTCGCTCAGGTAGTTGATATCCAGCCGCATCCGGCGGGCCCTTTCCAAATCTTCATTTTCCAGAATGTCCTGGAGCCATTGAACATACCGGGCATTATTAACATGGCCGTTATAATCAATATCTGAATAGGCCGCCCGCCGTTCTCCGGCCTTGCACAGATTATCCCTGGCATCCAGGTTCACGGCGCCGCCGGGAAGGGCATCTAATCCTTCATTCAGAGGCAGGGGGGTCATTAAAGCCTGGGGCCGCAGGGGCCGGCGTTTATTAATGTCCAGTATGATCCAGCCGCTTCTACCCCGGACGATGGGGACCCCCGAGGCATCCTGAATATCATAGTCCCGGATGGCAAAAAGCCGGTCCCATCCCCTGGGCCAGGACCGGACCGTGATAGTTTCCCCCTGACGGGGACGGCGATCCAGCAAGACCGATATGCGGGAAAGGACCCAACCCTGGCCGGTCCGGTTCATGGCATCCCTGCCCACCCCCAGATCTTCCGCGTGGCGTATGGCCGCTTCCTGAAAAAAGTCAAAAGTTCCCGCCAGGGTTAAACAATCGGACCTGTCTACCGCGGCAAAGCCCACGGGAAAGGTTTCCTGCCAAACATCCATATACATCCATCCATCCTGGGGAAATCCTGACGGAAAATGAA
>JAISOO010000008.1 GCA_031275595.1 Spirochaetaceae bacterium
AACCTGTTTTTTCGGTAATCCCTTTTATATTTTCCTGATCCGGCAATTTTTTCTCTCCCTTCCCCTGGAATTGAACGATGCGGCCCGGATTGACGGGGCAAACGAATTCCGTATTTTTCTGCAGATAGCGATCCCCCTTTCCACCCCTGTTTTGGCAACAGTGGCAATTTTCTCATTTCTAAAGACCTGGAATGATTTTATCGGCCCGCTTATTTTCCTGGCGAATCAAAAACTATATACCCTCTCTATCGGCGCCCAAATGATCCGATCCCGGCTACAGCCGAATTGGGAGATATTAATGCCCCTGGGGGTAGTAATGGTTCTCCCCGTATTGATAATATTCTTCTTGATGCAGAAGTATTTTATTCAGGGTATAGCCATGTCCGGTATTAAGGGATAGGAGATATATATGGTTGCGGGTTCTCCTTTTTCCAATGATCGATACCGGCGCCGTGAATTTTGGATGGCTATGGTATTTATCGCTCCCTGGGTCATTGGGTTAATTTCCTTTACTCTGTATCCTATCGGCCTTTCTTTTTATTATTCCCTTACGGAATACAAAGTTATTTCAGACCCTGAATTTATCGGTCTTGCTAACTATGTCAATTTGTTTAACGACAAGTTTTTTTTAACGGCCCTGTACAATACCATCTATATCGTGCTTATCGGAGTACCCATAACCTTGGGTACTGCCCTTGTCGTGTCAGTCCTGTTAAACTCGGCAGAACTGCGAAGGTTTACCTTTTTCCGGGTAGCGTTTTTTATTCCGACCCTCGTGCCCCTTATCATTAACTGCATTCTCTGGATTTGGCTCTTAAACCCGGAGATTGGCCTTATCAATGCCCTATTGGGGTTATTTGGCATCCAGGGACCGGCGTGGCTGGGCTCCCCGTTTTGGGCAAAGCTGGCCCTTATTATGATGATGGTGTGGGGCTGTGGCAGCGTTATTATCATTTTTCTTGCGGGACTGCAGGATATTCCGGAGTCCTTATACGAATCGGCTTCTTTGGATGGGGCCAATTTTTTGCAAAAAACCCTCAAGATTACTCTCCCCATGCTGACCCCGGTGATCCTCTATAACGCCGTAACCCTGGTCATCGCGGCTTTTCAATGGTTCGCCGAACCCTTCGTGATGACCGAAGGGGGCCCGAGCAACTCGACTTTGTTTTACTCCCTTTATTTGTATCAAAATGCCTTCCAATTCTTTAAAATGGGATACGCATCGGCTATGGCCTGGATATTGCTCTTAATCGCTCTGGGCATCATCTTTCTGCTGTTCAGAAGCATGAGGCGTTTTTCTCAGGAATAGCGCTGAAACAGGCTTGTTCCAAACCCGGTTAGTTTTGGACAAGCTCCTGGAAAAACCGGTCGAAAGCTCGGTTTTTCCCTGAAATCTAAAGAAGCTGTTCCAAAAACTGAAGTTTTGGAACAGCCTCGCTTTAATGTCGATTTTTCGTAGTTTTCCATAGGAAAACTACGAAAATCATGAACCGCATGTTCGCGGATACGCTGAAAAGCATTGGGTTTTTCAGCGTATTCCTAATAAACATATAAGGAAAATACTATGGAAAAACCAATTTTAGAAACTAATATGCTCTGCCAGGTTGGTATTCTGGTTCATGACATCGAGAAAGCCCGCAAAGATTGGGCTGCTTTTTTGGGCGTCAAGCCGCCGGAGGTTCAAATTACCGGCAACACAACCGAAGCTCAAACCAAATATATGGGGCAAAGTTCCGAAGCCCGTTCCAAACTTGCCTTTTTTCATGTAGGGCCCCATGTCGATGTGGAACTTATCGAACCGGATAAAAATCCCAACTCAACATGGCGGCATGATCTTGACGCAAACGGCGAAGGATTTCATCATATCGCCTTCTTTGTTAAGGGTATGAAAGAAAAGATTGCAATTTGTGAAAGAAACGGCTTTAAGCTGCTACAAACCGGCGAATATACCGGCGGAAGGTATGCCTATATTGACGCTAAGGACAGTTTAAAGCTTGTTCTTGAATTACTCGAAAACGACTGAAACAACCGGGAGGAAAAAATGAGTATGATTACAGGGATCGCGCATATCGCGGTAACGGTAAAAAACATGGACCGGGCCATTGATTTTTACACCCGGGTTCTGAGGTTTAAAAAAGTTTTTGAAATCCCCGATCCAAAAACCGGGGCGCCATGGATAAACTACCTCTACATCGGTAGAGGACAGTTTTTGGAGCTTTTTTATGACGGTAAAAAGGAAAATCCCTGGGCAGAGGATCTTCGCGGTTTTAATCACCTCTGCCTCCTGGTTGATGACCTTCACGCGGTGGTTGGAGAGATAAAACAGGCGGGGGGCATTATCACCGACGGCCCCAAACAGGGCAGTGACCATAACTGGCAGGCGTGGACCGAAGATCCCGACGGTATTCGGATTGAACTTATGCAGATCGATAAAAATTCACCCCATTACCGGGTTATTCAGGAAAATAAGTGAGGAAACTATGTCTATAGGTACAACAAAACTCTGTCATATTGCGATTCTGGTCCGGGATCTGGAGCGGGCGGTTAAAAACTGGGAAGAAGTTTTGAGTGTTACGGCTGGCAAAGCTTTTTATTTACCTCCCCCGTCGGAGGTCCCCGCCTTTACCAACGGTGAAATGGGGGATTATAGTGATTGCAAACTTGTGACCATTCAGCTTGATAATTGTTTGCTTGAATTAGTACAGCCCGGAAAAAATCCAAGCCCCTGGAAAGAAAAACTCGATCGGGACGGCGAAGGGGTTCAGCATATCAGTTTTATCGTACCGGACAGAAAAAAAGCCCATGAGCAACTTCAGGCGGTGGGTACGCCTAAACCCTACCATATCGGCTATTGGCCTGGCGGAACCTATTCTTTTACGAATAGTGTTCCCCAACTGGGGGTTGAGGTGAATATTAAAACCGATGATAACAACCAGACGAAAAAAGCCGAATTATTACGCGACCCCGGCTTACACCAAAAGGATCTATAACCATCATGCGTTTGGGCGCTCCGGTTTTTATTATGGAAAAGGATCCCGAAGCTTTTGTGGCCGAGCATATCCGAAAGGGTTATTGGGCAGCGTATTGTCCGGATTGGATTAACGCCGACACGGATCCCAATGCATGCAGGGCCTTTAAGGCTGCTTCCCTGGCAAAACATGATATCATCCTTGCTGAAGTTGGTATTTGGAAAAACGTCCTTTCCAAAAATCCCGCCGAGGCAAAGGCGGCATTTGAATATTCGGTACGCCGGCTGCAGACAGCGGAAGAATTGGAGGCACGCTGTGCGGTGAACATTGTCGGTTCCTAGTGTGAAACAAACTGGGATGGACCCCATGAAGGCATTATTCACCGGATTTTTTTGACGCCGCGGTGGAGGCGGCACGAAAAGTTATTGATGCGGTGAAGCCTCAAAAAACCAGAATGACCTTTGAGATTATGCCTTGTCAGATTATGACTGTGCGGCGGAACATCTGTGTTTTATAGGCGCGATAAACCGAAGCGCTACAGGGGTTCATCTGGACCCTACCAACAGCATTACCAATCCCCGGTTTCTCTATGATAACGCAACGTTTTTAAAGCGGGAATTTGAAATTTTCGGAGATGCGGTTGTTTCAATCCACTTAAAAGACCTCTGCCTGAACCCAGCGAAATTTACCGTAACTATGGAAGAGGTGGTTATCGAAAGAGGGAATATTGATTACATCAATCTGCTGTGTCTTACAGATAAACTTCCTCCAGACACCCCCGGTATGCTAGAACATCTTGCGACAGAAACGCTTTACAATGTGGCCGCGGATTCAATCCGGGGTCTTGCGGATAAGACGGGCGTTACCTTTCGGTAACGATGGAATTGATGAATCCATTGCTGGTATCGCAGACGATACCGGCAACGGGTTGAAACCTTCGTTTTTCGTTAATCCACGGTTCCTGAACCGGTGTCCTTGCGTTTGTTTTGTCACCGGCTCGCGCGGTTTCTGGGACAGAAAGCCCTTGGGTTAAGCGGAGGTTCAAAAAATTGACATTTTGAAACCGCCCCATTATATTGAGGGAAGACTCGGATGTTCCGGTTTTATTGCAAGAGTTTCCCTGGAGAAAATCGCCGATTTTTTATTGAGCCAGTTTAAAACCCGGTTGGTTTTAAACTGGGTGGAGTCTCTTGCGTTTTTTTCAAAAGTCGATTAATTTTAAAAAAGCCTCTACTACTGGAGCAATAATTATGAAAAATATAAAAGTATTTTTATACCGCCTTATCCTGGCCCTGTTTTGTTTAAGTCCTCTTTTGCGGCTTAATGCTCAGGAATCAGCAGTGAACCGGGAAGAGCTGGAAGCAAATCTTGCGCCGGTGGAGTTTATCAATTATGAAGGACCCCAGGGACGGATCGATTCCCTGGAACAGATCCGGAGTATCGGAACCCTCTTGGGTACGGTCATCCGGAACGGGATGGACCAGGCGGGGTCCGCGGGACGTTATTTTGTCATCCATTCCATATCCCCCCGGGACGGGGATAAACTCGACGCTGATATATTCGGCCTGGGAATTGACGTGGGGGTCGATCATATCCGTAATCTCAGGCTCATCATTCAAGGCTATCTGGAGCTTGCCTATGAATATACCCCCCAGGATGCGGCCCTTTTGGCTGAATATGTAACCATTTATAACGCGGTCTTCCGGGGAAATTGGGATTATTTCGGTAATCGCTATAAAATTCCGGTTATGGACAATTTAAGCCCTGAAAAGGCGGGGATCTCTATCCGTTTTGACGAATGGCCCGGCCAAACCCTCATGGTCATACCCCTGGGAACGGGGGATTCCGGCAGTTTGAGCGCCCTGGATACCACCATCCTGACTTCCCCGGAGGTTGTGGAAGAACTCCGCCGGGATGAAGATCGGGGCATAGAACAACGAAAGGAAATGGTGGATCTTAAGGAACGGGAAGCCGCCGAGGCGGAACAACAGGCATCCCTCCGGCGGGAGGCCATTGCCGAGGAGGAATCCCGAATCGCCCAAGAGCGGACCGAGATTGCGCAGGGCCGGGCCGAGGCTGCCCAAGAACGGGCGGAAATAGCCCAGGAACGGCAACAAGCCCAGCAGGCGGAAGCCGAAGGCCGGACTACCCCGGAGGAAACCCGGAGAATCGAGGAGCAATTGACCCGGCGGGAAGAGGCCCTGGAGCAGCAGGAAACCCAATTGGCCGGACAGGAACAAGACCTAGACCGGCAGGAAACGGCCCTGGAGGAAAGGCGAGAGGAAGCTCAAGCCGCGGAGGACTTTGCCGACCGGAAAATAGCGGAAGCCCAGCAGGAAAGGACGGAAATAGCCAAGGACCAGCAGGAACTTATTGACCGGCCTCCCCGGGATGCCGGGGAGGGTATGGTCGGGATACGGCTGACCGCCCCAAATGCACCCCTGGGCAGGATCGTCCGGATGGACATTAATTCCGGAGCGGAGCTTAGGACCTCCGCCTTGAACACGGTAAACGCCCGGACCTTTACCTCCCTGGGGGGCAAGCTCATCGCCGTGGCCGGGGAAAACCGGGGCACCGCCGTTATCCGGCTCATTGAGATCGATCCTGATACTCTGGAAATGGCCAAACAGGGAAATGATGATATCTCCCCGGAGAGCCTCCTCTGGACCCGGGGAAATGATCTCTACGCCATCACCGCCGCCTCGGACGGCCTGTACCTGGCCCGGTTTAATACGGACCTGGTCTTACAGGCCCGCTCAACGGTAACAATTCACCCCTTCGCGGCCCTAACCTTTAACGGAGATTCGGTCCTGACCCAGCGGAGCGACGGCTCCCTGATGATCCTGGACGGAGGGACCCTGACGGAGCGGTAGGTGCCTCTAAGCCGGCGTACCAGTCAGGATAAAACCTGACTTTTGAAGCAGCCCCATAAAGCAAAGCCCAAAACTCGATTCGTTTTGGGTTTTGCTTGGGAAACGGCGATCAAAGGCCCTCTTTTTCCTCCCGGTTTAACAGGTTACGGCCGCTAAAATCCGTAAATATGGGTAAACTCGTGGAGCAATTCCAGGGCTTTGGTCTTACAGGAGCCGCAGGCGGTTCCAATTTTAGTGGCCTGTTGGAGTTCTTCCCAGGTACGGGCGCCCTGATTAAAAGCGGTCTCGATATCCTTATCGGTGATCCCCAAACAATGGCATATCTCCGTGGTCTCTTCTTTGAAGAGTCCCGCCCTTCCCGTCTTGGCCAGATAATCGTCTATGGCTGTCCTGAGGGCCTTATCCCCCAAGACAGAACAGTGGATCTTGTAATTCGGGAGGCCTCCCAATTTTTCCACCAGATCCTGGGGTTTAATTTTATAGGCATCCTGTATATGCATCCCCCGGATGATTTCGGAGAGCATACTGGTGGAAGCGATGGCACTGGCGCAGCCATAGGTTTTCCACCGCACATCGGTGATGATGTCATCCTTGATTTTAAGGAGCATCAGCATCTGGTCCCCGCAGCGGATATTCCCCGTCTGTCCCGGGGCATCCGCGGGGAAACTGGATTCATCCTCCAAAAGCACGTTCCGGGGGTTGGTAAAATGATCCTTCACCGTATCTGAATATAACCAATCGGACATACAATTTTCTCCTCTTACGGCAGGCTCTTACACCTGCACCGATGAAATGGCCCGGAGCCGGGTGACGATGGGAGCCACGGCCTCGACGGTGTAGCGTACATCCGCCTCCGTAATCCCCCAACCGAGACTGAACCGGATAGAACCATGGGCCCATTCCGGTCCTGCCCCAATAGCCATAAGTACATGGGACGGCTCAAGGCTTCCGGAAGCGCAGGCGGATCCGGTGGAAGCCTCTATACCCATCATATCCATGGAGAGGAGGATCGACTCCCCCTCCGCCCCAGGAAAGGAAACATTCAAGGTATTGGGTAAAACATCCCGGGGATGTCCGTTGATCCTGATGTTGGGAACCTTCTCCAAAAGGCCGTCCCGGAGGAGTATCCTCAAGGGCCCTATGGTTTTCCCATAGGCATCCAGGTCGGTCAGGGCATACTCCGCGGCCCTGCCGAAACCCAAAATACCGATATTGTTGTAGGTACCGGCCCGGAAACCATCTTCCTGGTGGCCGCCATGGATAAGCGGAAAGAGGGGGGCCTTTTCCCGGACATACAAGGCCCCTACGCCCTTGGGGCCGTATATCTTGTGGGCCGACAAGGTAAGGTAATCCACCCCTAATTCATCCACCTGTACGGGGATCTTGCCCACCGCCTGGACCGCGTCGGTGTGCATCCACGCGCCGGCGGCCTTGGCTTTTTGGGAAATGGCGGCAATATCCTGGACGGTCCCAATTTCATTATTCGCCATCATCACCGATACCAGGAGGGTCCGCTCACTCAGCGCATCCTCCAGGGCATTCATGTTAACTTTGCCGTATTCATCCACAGGCAAGAAAATCACCTTAAATCCCAGGGACTGTAAAAAGGCGGCGGAATTAAGCACACAGGGATGCTCAATGACGGTGGTAATAATCTCGGTCCGGCCCGAGGGAAGCACCTTGCCCGACGCATCCGATCCAAGTCGCCGCATGGTCTGGAAGATCGTATTATTTGATTCAGAACCCCCGGAAGTAAAGATGATCTCCCGGGGACTTGCCCCTAAAAGGCGGGCCACGGCGGTCCGGGCATCTTCAACCCTGCCGTGGGCAAGCCGTCCCGCGGCGTGCATACTTGAGGCGTTTCCAAAAATCTCAAGATCCTCTATCATAGCGGCCTTGACCTCCTGTTTTAAAGGGGTGGTCGCGTTGTAGTCCATATAGATTCGTTTATCCGGCATAATTTCTCTCCAATTTAGTAATGTATTTTCAAAATAAAATTCCCTACCTTTCCTATAAATATACCAAGAAATTTTATTTTATTCTATAAGAGGCCGTTTCAAAACCTCAAGTTTTGAAACGGCAGTCTTGGAATAAACAGCCGTCCTGACAAAAGCCTAGGACGCGGATTAACCTATTTCCCCTGTAATCCGGGGTTCCTGCCGGCGTAAAAGGAACAATTCCGCGAAAAAATCCCCTGTTTTTGTGTGTTCAAGTCCGGGCAAATTGAGCAGAAGCCCTCCCCCCATGAGTTCATCCCCGCCCCGGAGGCCGCAATTACCCTCCCGGTCCCCGGGATCAAAGCCCCCCGCTTCCCAGACCGAAACCTCATATACCGCGGCAGGATCCAGGTCCTGCAAACGGAGAATTACCGGTTTTGGGTTGGGCCGGGACAAGAGTTTATAAAAACCCACTATCACCTGATCCCCGGAACTTACCATCCAGGCGGCATAGGATGCTCCGGCGGGGGCCAGAAGCCTTGAGAAACGTCCCCACTGAAACAGGGACCGATAGGCCTTATAAAATTTGATATGTTCCGCGATTTCTTTTTTCTCCTCCGGAGTGAGTTTGAAGGGATCCAACTGAAACCCCAAAACTCCGAAAAAAGCGGTCATGGCCCGGAAGGCCAGGGAACTTTGCCGCCCGGTCTGATGGTTAGGAACCGCCGAAACATGGGCCCCCAGGGCACTCAGGGGATAGCAGAGGGAAGCGCCCGCCTGGATAGTAAGCCGTTCCAAAGCGTCGGTATTGTCGCTTAACCAGCCCTGAGGGGCAAAGGCAAGAAGCCCTGGATCAAACCGCCCCCCGCCGCCGGCACAGGACTCGAAGAGAATATGAGGAAACGCCCCGGTGAGCCGGTTATAGAGGTCATATACCCCCAAACAATAGCGGTGGAAGAATTCCCCCTGCCGGTGGGAGGGCAAAGACGGAGTCCAGGGCTCGGTCAAAGAACGGTTCATGTCCCACTTGATATAGGAAACCGGGGCGGAATCAATAAGCTGCGACAAAACGGAAAAAAGATGGTCCACAATTTCTTTCCGGGACATATCCAACACGTATTGTTGACGCTCCTCGGTTCTGGGGCGATTGGGAATCCCCACAGCCCAGTCGGGGTGGGTCTCAAAAAGCCTGCTTTGGGGACTGACCATTTCCGGTTCAATCCAAAGGCCGAATTTAAGCCCCTTATCGGTTATGGCTTTGGCCAGGGCGGAAATACCCCGGGGAAGCTTCCGGGTATCGGGGACCCAGTCCCCCAGAGAGGTGGTGTCGTCATCCCGGGATCCGAACCAGCCGTCATCCAACACAAAAAGCTCTATCCCCAGCTCGACGGCGGCATCCGCCATCTCCAAGAGCTTCGTTTCAGTAAAATCAAAGTAGGCGGCTTCCCAGCTATTGAGGAGTATCGGCCGCTCCTCGTCCCGCCATACCCCCCGGGCAAGCCGGGTACGATACAAGCGGTGGAAATCCTGGGAGAGCCGGTTTATCCCCCCGGCGGAATAGGCCAGAATTGCTTCCGGGGTATCGAAGATCTCCCCGGGGGCTAGCTCCCAGGAAAAGGTCTCCGGGTTGATCCCCATCCTCAGCCGGGTAAGGTCATAGGAATCAACTTCGGCGGAGGCGAGAAAATTGCCCGAATATAAAAGGCTAAGCCCCAGGGCTTCCCCCTGAAACTCATCGGTGTTGGGCCGTTTCAGGAGGAGGAAGGGATTCTGCTCGTGCCCGGATATACCCCGCAGGCTGCTTATTCCCTGAAGACCCGGCGCCAGGGGACGGCAGGCGGCCTGAAACTCCCGGGCCCAGGCCCCGGTAAGAGTAACCAGGTTCCAATCCGAATCGGGAAGGTCCAGGTTGAGGCTCATAACATTTTTGAGGGTGATCCGCCGCTTCCCCCCATTGATGATTCGGACATGCCGGGCCAAACAACTAAAAAAAGTAAAAATAGAATAATAGAGGATAAGACGGACCCCCGAAGGGGCATCAAACAACTCAAGCTCCAGGGTACAGGCCTCTTCCTCATTCTCAATATAGGTCGAGGGCAGTCCGGGGATTCCCGGTTTCCCTATGCTGATCTGATAGGCCGCGTATTCCGGCTCAATAACCGAAGAACCGTTTTCAAATACCGCGGTAAAGGCCGGGTATTTATAGTCCCCATTACCGTAAAGGGGATACTCAAACCGCGGAGTGCTTCGGAAATTATTCGAAAAACCATGGAAAGGAACCGGAGATAAGCGGGGATAGGTCCGTGCGGGGTTAAGAGGGGCGCCACAGTATACCTGCCCGATATACCCGTTTTCAAGAACCTTTATTACATAGCTAAAGGAGTTATTATACAGATGAAATTCCCTGGCTTCAGGGTTATAACGTATGGGCATATTCAAAGTATATCACAAAAGGGGGTAAAAATAAAGGGAACGCTTTTCGGTAACATTTCAAAATGAGGCATCTCCAACAAAGTACAGAAATGCCTTCAACCGTTCCAAAATAATCAAGCAGTGATGTATCAGAGGGGTATCTAAAACCAACCGGAATTTAAAATAGAGTTGTTCAGATACTTCAGTTTCTGAACAAATTCCGCTAAAAAAAGCAAAATGCGGAGCATTTTGCAGGACTTGTTCAAGAACCAACCGGGTTCTTGAACAAGTCTAATGAACAACCACGGAGCTTGCTCTAAATTTGACCCACAATTTTTTCTTATTCGTGTTTTACTTCTCTGAAAAACCAAAAAATTCGGGAAGAGAAACATGGTACAAGAGAAAAATTCAACATAAAAGAAGCATCCGTGGGCCGGACCCTTTACTCGATGGCTTTTAAGGGTGATACTTATCCCATGAAAACCGAAAGAGCCTACTATGGGCATCCGGAAGCCGCGGCCCTGCAAGCGGAGATCCTGGAACTGAGGCCCCGGGGGGATACAACCGCCCTTATTTTGGACAGGACCATCTTTTACCCCGAAGGGGGAGGCCAGGGCGCCGACCGGGGAACGATCAACGGGGTTCCCCTCCTGGACGTGCGGGAAGAAGGGGGGGAGATCCTCCATATCTTCTCCGCCGGGGACGGGGGCAGACTGCGTCCGGGGCCCGGGGAATTGGTACTGGACAGGACCCGCCGCCGGGATTTTACCGTCCACCATACCGCCCAGCACCTCCTTTCGGGGACCATCCTCCGCTTAACCGGTTTTCCCACGGTTTCCATGCACCTGGGGGAGGAGGTCTGTACCATCGACGTGGACGCCCTCGCCTTTCCGGAGGAAACCATCGTTGCCGTGGAGGAGGCGGTCCAGGATGCGGTGGAAGCGGACGCCCCGGTGGTGATTCACCGCTGCCCGCCGGAAAACCCGGGGAATTTCCCCCTCCGGAAGGTGCCCCCCCAGGGGGAGGAGGTAATCCGGGTGGTGGAGATCCGGGGGAACGATTTTTCCCCCTGCTGCGGCACCCACCTCAGTTCCACCGGACCTATCGGTATGCTGCGGATCCTGGGGGCGGAAAAGTATAAGGGCAAAACCCGGCTCTCCTTTATCGCCGGCCGCCGGGTCCTGCGGGACAGCCGTCTGCTCAGAAAGAACGGGGACATAGCCTCCCGGGCCCTCAAGGTTCCGGTGGCGGAAACCGGACCGGGGGTATTGGCCCTGCTGGACCGGATGAACCAGCTTGAGCGGAAGATCAAGGCCCTGGAGGAAGAAAACGCGGCCTCCAGGGCGGCGGCCCTGATCCAAAAAGCCGGACTGCCCCCGCCGGAGGGCGGCGGGGACCTTCCCGGTACAGGAACCCTCCTGGTGCAGTCCTTTCCTGAGGCGGGCATGAGCGAGGTCCTCGCCATAGGCAGGGCTGCCCAAAAGCTCACCGGGGCGCTTATCGTCCTGGCCGCGGAGGGAGAGTCCAAATTCGCCGCCTTTTGCTCCGGCAAAAAGGCGGACCTTCCCTCAATTTTGAAGGATGCCATGGAGGCTCAGGGAGGACACGGCGGCGGGGGCCCCTCCTTTTTTCAGGGAGTCTTCCCCGGTCCCCGGGAATTGGAACTTTTCCTCGCGGCCCTTCCCAAAACCTTTTAAAAACGCTATGATGAAATTCCCCGCGGCCAGGAACCATGCGAATAGACTGCGCCCAACCCCGTCAGGTCCGGAAGGAAGCAGCGGTAAGCGATTGTTTATGGCGCCGTGGCCTCCCTGGCTGCGGGGTTTTTTTTGTATCCCTTTCCGGTTATACTAGGATCATGGCTTACGAAGTAACCGCCACCAGACGGCGTCCGAAAACTTTTGATGAACTGGCAGGCCAGGATTTCGTGGTGGCTACCCTGAAAAACTCCATTGAAACCGGCAGGATAGCCCATGCGTATCTTTTTTCCGGTCCCCGGGGCTGCGGCAAAACCAGCGCCGCCCGGATTCTGGCCCGTTCCCTTAATTGCGAAAAGGGCCCCACCGCGGCCCCCTGCGGGGTGTGCTCCAGCTGCGTGGAGATAAGCCGCGGGGCGAGCATGGACATCATCGAAATCGACGGGGCCTCCAATACCGGAGTCAACGATGTCCGGCAGATAAAGGACGAGGTCCTTTTCCCCCCCAATTCGGGGCGGTATAAGGTGTATATTATTGACGAAGTCCATATGCTTTCCAACAGCGCCTTTAACGCCCTGCTTAAAACCATTGAAGAGCCTCCCCCGTATATTATCTTTATATTCGCCACCACCGAACTCCACAAGGTGCCGGCCACGATTAAGAGCCGATGCCAGCAGTTCAATTTCAGGCTCATCCCCCTGGATACCATCCAGAGGATCCTAAAAACCACCTGTGAAGAAACGCGGATAGAGGCCGAAGATGAGGCCCTCTTCTGGATAGCCAAGGAATCCACCGGGAGCCTCCGGGACGCCTATACTATCTTCGATCAGGCGGCATCCTTTTCCGACGGGTTTATCCGGGCGGCCCTGATCCAGGAGAAGCTGGGTTTGGTAGGCATCGACACCCTGAACGCCCTGGCGGAGGCCTGCGCGGCCGGGGACAATTCCCGGGCTTTCTCCATAATTGACGGGCGCCTCGATGCGGGAACCGCGGTGGAGCAGTTTGTGATTGATCTGGCCGGTTACTACCGGAGCCTGCTGCTTTTAAAAAACGGGGTAACCCGGGAATCGGTTCTGGGGTATAATCCGGACCGTTTTTCCGCCGCGGTACTGCAGGCCCTGGATTCGGTTCACCTGGAACGGGCCCTTTCGATCCTTCTGGACCTCTACCGGGACCTCCGGTATTCGGTTTCCCCCCGGTTTGAGCTTGAAACCGCGGTCTCAAAACTTTGCTGGCTTACCCAGTGGGTTTCCCCCCGGGAACTCCGGGCGGCCGTCGCCGGGGCCTGGGAGGTCCTGGCCCAGGGCTCCCCGGGGAAAGGCGGGATAGCCCGCCCTTTAGCCGGGCCGGGGCGGAACCAGGCCCCGGCTGAAACAAACCCGGACCGGCAAGGGGCTTGGGAGAACCAGAGGGCGGATCAAAGCGGAGCCTTTTCCGAGGGGTTTAAACAGTATATGGCCGCCCGGGAAAGCGCCGGGGAGGCCCCCTCCCCGGAAGGCGGGGAGTCTTTTTTCGGGGAGGGGGCCGGGGAACCTGAAACCGGGGAGCCCCCCCAGGAGGCAATGCCGGAGGGGGATGAGGCCGCCCGGTTAAAGGCGGCCCTCACCGGCAGTTTTAAACTAAACCGGGGGCTTCTCGCCTCGGTGCTGGAAAGATCCCTGCCCTGGGAATGGTCCGGCGATAAACTTATCATCCCCCTCCGGGATTCCCTGGGGGTGGAACTGCTGAAAAAGGACGCATCCCTCATCCAGGAAGCCCTGACCCGGATACGGGGCCGTCCGTTGCCCTTTGAGGTGGTGGCGGGAAATCACCCCGGAGAAGCCCTTTCCGAAGAACCCCCGGCCCCTCAAGTGGAACTGGTCTGCCGTGTTTTCCGGGGGACCGTCGTAAAAAAAATGGGGAGTTTGCCATGAATATAAATCCCTTTGATCTTTTAAAAAACGCCCAGAAGTTTCAGGAGCAGATGGGTTCCCTACAGGAGCGGCTGGGGATTATTACGGCAGCCGGTTCCGCCGGGGGCGGGATGGTCGAGGTGGAGCTGAACGGCCGTTTGGAGCTTTTGTCCATAAGGATAGCCCCGCTGGTGGTGAATCCTGAGGATATAGAGATGCTGCAGGACCTGATTATCGCGGCTTTTACCGCGGCTATGGAAAAAATCAAAGAAGCGGTTAACGCAGAAATGGGCGCCTTGGCGGGCGGCATGGGGATAACGGGCTTTCCTGGTTTTCCGGGGATTTCATGAATTCCCCCCAGGATCCCAAGGGGCCCAATGCCCTGGACAAGCTGGCGGCGCTTCTGGCGAAATTACCGGGGATCGGTAAAAAAACCGCCGGCCGCCTCACCTATCATATCCTGGACACGGACCCCAGCTACGCCCGGATGCTGGCGGAACAGCTTTTGGCCTTACATTCGTCCATCAAACGGTGTTCCCGCTGCGGAAGTTTTACCGAAAGCGATCCCTGCCCCATCTGCCTTGATCCCGGCCGGGATGGCCTTATCCTCTGTGTGGTGGAGCGGGCTCAGGACGTGCGGGTTATTGAGGAATCCCGGGAATTCCGGGGCCGTTTTCACGTTTTAGGGGGCCTCATTGCCCCCCTGGAGGGGGTGAGCCCCGGGGACCTTACTATCGGGCAGCTTCTCAGCCGGGTCCGCCGGGAGGGGATTCGGGAGGTGATCCTCGCCATGAACCCCACGGTGGAGGGGGACGTTACGGCGCTCTACCTGCAAAAGCTCCTGAAAGATACCGGCGCCGAAGTTACCCGCCTCGCCTCGGGCCTCCCCGTCGGGGGGGATCTGGAATACGCCGACCGGCTCACCCTGTCCCGGAGTTTCCGGGATCGAATTAAACTGCCGTAACGCCTTTAGTTTGGGCGGTCGCGGATTTTGGCGGGAAAACCCGCCGTTTCCGGACAAGTCTGTTACCGGGTAAGGAATTAGCAATTTCCCCAGGGAGGATTCGAACCCCCACAAGCAGATCCAGAGTCTGCCGTGCTACCATTACACAACCGGGGAATATGCGCGTCTGTTTCAAGACTCAAGCGGATTTTGAAACAGTCTTGATTACAGAACCCTATCATTTATATCCAAAAATGTCAATGGCGGTGTTAAGCTGTCCAGCAATTTTACATTTACCCGTCCGGTTCATCACCGAGGACAAAAATCAGGAACTCTTCCCAGCTCGCATGCAGAAAGCGGCGGAACGAGAATCGTAAGGCCTCGAAAAACGTCTCCCGCCTCCCAAATGACCCCCAGGTCTTCTGATATTCCTCCTCCAG
>JAISOO010000009.1 GCA_031275595.1 Spirochaetaceae bacterium
TCGACGGTTATGCCGATGGTGATCCCCAGGCCCGTGTCCCGGTATATGGTAACGGCATAGCCCCGCACGGTTAAAGCCGGGGAGGTTACCTTGACGTAAAAATGGTTCTCCCCTACAACAAGGGCCGGGGATGTTGTTACCGTATGCACAGCCCCCGCCAAAACCGCGCCTGAATCGTCCGTACCGGCGTATATTTCGATCACCGCGTCCGGATTCACCGTCGTCCCTCCCAGGGTAACGGCTGCGCTCGTATAGGGAACGTTTACCACCAAGGCGCTGCCGGCCGGATCAAAGGCCGCCGGGGTCGTACCGTCAACCGTAAAATCCTGCAGCGCCGTTTCAAAGGATACGCATTTTATCCGCAGGGGATACGCGGGGAAATCCCGGAGGCCGTCGGGGCTCTGCATGGCAAGGGTCAGGGCGTAATCATCCCCTTCCGCGGCCCCGTCGATATGCACCTCAATCTCCGCCGGGCCGATCTGACGCGCGGTGATATTTTTTCCATCGGGTACGCCCAAAAGCTCCTGCCTGACGCTGAACTTCCGGGGATTCGAGAGAAGCATCCCGACCGTTGCCGTTCCGGGAGGAACAAGAATCGTGTCATCATCCATCATGGCGTATGGGGTCTTTATATTGAGCCCGGTTACCCTCGCGATATCGATATTATCCAAAGAGTAGCCGACCAGGGAATTTTCAAAGAGATCGCAGCCCAGGATGAGCCCGGCGAACAGGAGGATCGTAAAAACACGGCACAGGGGCCTACGCGGTATGTTTATCATAGGGATTCTCCCTGACCATGGGTCTTCCGCAAAATCCGGAGCGTTTTGGTATCAGGGGGGCTTCCCGTACCGGCGGGGCAGTAAATGTCAGCATCCGCTTGATAACGCGGCCAAACCGCACCTGATGGGGGGGGGTATGACCGCGATATGTTTGCTCCCCCGGACAGGGATCGCGGCAGACCGCTCAACCCCCGATGCGCGTTGAGCCGCGCAAGGGATAGAAGCGGAAATACTTTTGGCGAAGCCAAAAGATTGGAGCGGATAGCCCGGTCCCCGCCGCAGGCGGGGATGCGCCCAAAATAAAATCAACATTATGAGTATATTGTACCATAAATTATAAAAAAATACAAGTTTTGGCGATTTTAGGGCAGGGCGGGGGGGGCGGCCGGTGTTCTTCCCCGCAGGGGTTAACTCAAAATGGAGGGTCAGACTCCCCGGTGAGGTCTGACCCGGGCATACGCTGATGCCCTCCTAGGAGCCTGTTGCGCTTGTGGATTTTTTGCATCGATATGCAAAAAATTCTCGATTATCGGGCTCCTTTATGCAGTTTGCAGGGTATAAAAATTCACTTTTGTGAATTTTTATACGATTTTGCGCTGAAGCGCAACAAACTGCTAGATGTAGGGGGTGGAGCCTGACCCCAGACGCTACATCTAGCGGCGGTGCCTGACCCCCGCACAGGAGGTCCGGCCGCTAAACGCGTATGGTGTTCTTCCCCGAAAATTGAGCATTTCCCAAAAACTGAAGTTTTGGGAAAGCCTCAATTTACAGAAAATTACCCTGCCAAACCCGCCGGTTTCAGGGGATTTTTTGAAACCCCGGGCCTGAAACAGCCGTTCATAAAAAAAAATAAAAAAAATGACAAAAAAAATGGAAATTTGGCTTAAAATGGGATATAATATATAAGCGGGATATGATCTAAATTTTTTCCAAATTCCGGTTGGTTTTGGAAAAGGCCTGGGGAAATTGCTTATTGCCCAGCATTGAGGGCGCGCGCAATTTTCTCCAGGGTTGAACAGCCTCATCTTGTAGAATCGGGTGTATGGTCGAATGAATAAATTTATCCCCCGGTGGGGAACTTTATTTCTATCGTTACTTCTCATGGCTTGCGGGGACCTGGGCTGGGATATGGTGATACCCTCCGCCGGGACCTACCAGGTAAGCGCCCTGGTAGATGAAGTCTCCCTGGACACCTGTTCTATTATTAACCGGGACAGCGGCATTTACCCCTATTTTAAGAATTCCCTGGTCAACGATCCCGATGTCCGGGGTCTGGTGGTTTTCCTGCAGGATTCCCAGGGGGAAAAGGTAAGCGGGGAATTCCACTACAGCCTCTTTACCAAACCCGCGGAGGAAGCTGAGTCCGGCGCGGTGGAATCCGGGGAGCCCACTCCCGGGGCGTCCGCGGCGGAAGCCCTCCCCGGCGAGGTCCAGGGGAAAGAAATTCCCGTGGAATTTATTCAGGTGCCCCGGCTGGATCAGCAGCTTCCCGCCTTTATCCTTCCCGAAGACCTGCCCATCGGCCATTATACCCTCGTTTTTCAAGTGCTGGGAGAAAAAGACACCCTGTACCGGACCGATAAACCCGTCTATTACATCGCCGACGCCGAATTTGAACTTACGGACCTGCAAAGTTACCTTCCCGGCGCGTTGGCAGGGGCCCACCTGGCCTCTCCGGGGGAGAATGTCCTGCTGGAAGCCCTGATCAGCGCGGACGAGCGGCTGGATCCCTATGTGATTTGGTACAGCGGCAAACAAAGCATCGGCGAGGGTTACGTTACCGAAGGGGCCGGTCGTTTTATGTGGCAGGTTCCGGAGCAGCCCCTGTTCCACAACATCCGGGTGGAGGTATTCCCCATCATGCCCGAAAGCCGGCTCCGCCGGGGGCTCACCGGGAAAACCAAGGAACTTGTACTTCCGGTCTCAACGAAAAATGAGCGGAAGAAGAATTTCGCCGAGGAAGCGGACCCCTTTACCCACTGGTATGATTTCGCGGGCACCCTCCGGAATGTGAAAAATCCCGGAAAATCGGACGAGCTTGCCCCCCTGGGAACCACGGTTCCCGCCTGGATGCCCCACGCGGGTATGTACGGCCTATCCATAGCTCCCGGCGAGCGCTACAGCCTTCCCGTTGATTTTGCCCTCCTGAATCCAAATGACCAAGGCCAGGGACGGATAAAACTGCAATTCGCGCCCCTGGGTACCGGCGTCATCCTGGATCTGTCCCTCAACCTGAAGGATACTTCCACTACCCTGGATATAAACGTATCCCTGGCCGAAGCCGGTTTGGTCCTGAGCCTTGGGCTTGGAAATGAACGGCACGAAACATCCCTGGAGCTTACGGGGGAGCGGGATTATATTTCCCTTTTCTTTGATTACGAGATCAGCAATAACCACGTCAAGGCCGGTTTGTCTTTGAATAACGCCGAGGTTTCCCTGGAGTCGGATATTCCCGAGCCGGCCTTTATCACCGGTGCGGGAATCCTGCGGCTTGGATCCGTTTTGCCAACGCCCGATGACGCACCCCCCGCAACGGAACAAGAACCGGAAGCGGAGACGGAACCGGAAAAAGCAATAACCATGGTTATCGTTGAACTGCGATCCGTTTACGCCATAAACTCCACCCTCTGGGAACCGGCCGCGGAACCGGAGAAAACTGCCGCCGCAATAAACCTGTTTGAAAACTTCGTTTCCTTGTTAAATTTCTCTGAAAATACCGCGCTTCTATCGCCCGGGGGCGAGAAATTGTAGCACCGGCTAAGCAAACTGAGCCGGCAGCCAACCAGGGCCTTGTAAAGACCAAAGACACCATTAAGAAAAAACCACAAAGAATATGGCGCAAAAGGGGTGGAACTATGTTTCTTCCTTGCTTCGCGGTTATTGGGGTCTGACCCCGTTCGGTCAAACATGGCGCCAGGCACCACCAGGGTCAGGCGTCTTTGGGGACAGAGCCTGCTGGCGGGGGTCAGACACCGCCGCTAGATATAGCGCCTGGGGTCAGGCTCCGCCCCCTGCATCTAGTAGCGCATCAGAGCCTACGAGGGTCAGACCCCGCCGGGAAAACGGCGCCTGGCACCATGGGCGTTTAGTGGTCAGACCCTGCCGGTGGGGTCAGGCACCGCCGCTAGATATAGCGCCTAGGGTCAGGCTCCGCCCCCTACATCTAGTACCGGTGTCAGGGTATGCTGGCGTAGGCCCGAAAAAACTATGGTCAATCAGGCTGGCCTCTTCTCCATTGAAGCCGCGGTTGCTTTTTGCCTTTTCAACTATGCCGCAGGGGGCGGGAATTCTCCCCGTGAGCGCTTCTGGATTTCCTCGCCGGAGGAGACCGGTTCCCGGGCTCCGTAGGCGAATTCTACAGGCTAGCGAATGGGGGGAATTCCCGCCCCCTGCGGGCTTCGCGGGTAAGGTTCAAAAAGCACCCCCGGCTGCAAGGACTGAAACGCGCGGCTAAAGTGAATCAGCAAGCTGAATCAGGCTGTTTCTGGTTTTAAGGTCGCGTTTTCGTTCATATAGCCGGGCAGTATCTTTTAAGTAAGATTTAATTTTACTCCGGGCCTGAGGATCCGCGAGATTTTTGTTTAAATCCGGAATGGTCAGGATCATGCCGGGGGCGATTACGTCGGGATTAGAAACTACCCCGCCGGAAGCAAGCATGATCACGGGAAAATAGTACCCATTTGCCGGGCCGTAATACTTTTTTGAAAGCGACGAGAGGGTATCGCCCCAAACGACCCGGTGACGCCGGGCGTTTTCGAGGATCAGCGCCGAAGAGCGCCCCTGTGGGACCGCCGGAGGCGCGTTATCTTTTACAACCGGATCAGGGGCTTTCGCGGATTCAGAAGCACCGGCGGGTTCAGGGTTTTCAACGGCCTTTTGCGTGCTTGTACAGGAAATGATACACAAAATCAGTAATAAAAGCAGGGAAATAAGGGATGTCCTTCTTTTCATTGCAACTTCCTTAGTTTATACTAACGGCAGTTTCAACTACGCGACTTTTAACCTGGTGTCCCGGTGGAGTTGTCCTGAAACCTCAGTTTCCGGGCAGCTTTCGTTAAGATACCGCGATGTCGCGGCCCGATGGCGGAAAATTGCAGGACGCGCCGGTCAACCCGGGTTGTCGAATAGCCGCGGCTGTTTCAAAACTTCAGCTTTTGAAACAGCCAGTCTATTGAGCCTTTCCTAAAACTCGGTTAGTTTTGGAAAAGCCTCTATTTATAGTATAGTTGAGATGGCGCCAAACGGTCAAATTTGCAATAGACTTGTTCGGAACCCAAGGGGTCGGAACAAATTCCGCTTATCCTTTGAGCCTTTCCCAAAACCCGGTTGATTTTGTGAAAAGAAAAGACAGGCCCGAAGGCCGGCGGTAAAACAACCGAATCGGAAGCGGCCATGGTAACAGGATGGTAAAAAATGGCAATCGCGCAGGTAAAAGAGCATTTAAAACGCTGGAGCCGGGACAAGGATATTATTGAAATGGAGGCATCCACCGCAACAGTGGCCGCCGCTGCCGCCGCCCTGTCGGTTGAACCCGCCAGGATAGCGAAAAGCATTTCCCTTAAATTGGGGGACAAGGCGGTTGTTGTGGTAATTGCCGGGGATATGAAGCTGGACAACCGCAAGTACAAGGATCATTTTGCAATGAAGGCCAAGATGCTTTCTCCCGAAGAAACCCTGAACATAACCGGCCATGCGGTGGGCGGGGTATGTCCCTTTGGGCTTCCTGAAGGGATAGACGTTTTTTTGGATGTTTCCATGCGGCGTTTTGACACGGTTTTTCCCGCCTGCGGAAGCGGCAATTCGGCTATTGAACTTACCATGGACGAGCTCCACGAATATTCCCAAAACAAGGGATGGATCGATGTCTGTAAGCCGGTACTTTAGCCCCTGTATTGGGTTATAGGGGTACGGTATTTCCCCCCGTTCACTATCTGTAGAGTCCGCCTCCGCAGTCCGCTTTGCGGTCTACCGCGGCGGGGAATTCCAGAGACGTGAGCGGGAAGAAATGCCGTACCCTCCCGGCCTTATCAGGGGCGGGGCTAAATACCGGCCTTGTTGGGGGAATGTAAAGGCACGGCAATGCGGCGCCGTGATCCAGGCATTTTGCATGGGAGCGTTTTTAACTGATGAACAACTGGCAGCCTGAATATGTTTCACATGAAACATATTCAGGCTGGTACTATGATTTGATTGGAAAACCAGGTCTATATACCGGAGCTTGCACTAAACTTGACCCGCAATTCAGGGGGCCTTTCAGGACGAATTTTCCCCCCTGAGGGAACTTTTTTCTCTATTCTTTGTCGTTCACTAAAGCAAAATGACGAGTCAAGCCCATATACCTTGTATGAGATCATTACGCAAGCTGAAACAAGGGGTGTGGTACGAGATCCGTACCCGCATCAACAACCGGGAACCGCTCTTCCGCCGGTATAAGGCCCTGGCGCTTTTTGCCCGGGTGTTCGGTGAAACCAAGAGCCGGTTCGACTTCGCGATTCAGGGGCTGCGCCTGGAGGATGACTGGCTGTGGTTTTATATCAAGCCGGCGGACGGGCTGGAGCTTCCGGCGATCATGCAGTGGCTGAAGCAGACCTTTGCCCAGCGGTACAACCGGCTGGCGGGGAGGATCGGCCACATCTGGGGGGACCGGTATTGGTCGCGGATTCTGGACGGGGAGCCAGAGTTGGCGGAAGAAGTGCCGGTTAGGGATCGGGGTGCGGCTTGGGAGCAAAGGGCGGCCGGGAACCTTGGGGTTTGGAACTATGGGGTCAGGCCCCAATGTGGGAAACCGGTGGTCAAAGCCGCTTTTTCCCCCAATTTCCCCCGGCTTCTAGCCCCCGCCCCCGGCTAAATCTCCGGAAATCCACCACGGAGTCCGAGCCAACCGCCGTTTCCATCCCAAACAAAGCCGCCCAGGGGGGACAGATCCGTCCTAAAAATGTAACAGGCGCAGCAATTTTGTCGTCGTGATCCAAACATTCACCGTTGGCTTTGCGGAAAGCGGTTTAACTGATGAGCAATGGCCGGTCTGAATGTTTCACGTGAAACATTCAGACCGGTACTTTCCGTTCACTTCGTGGAGTTTGTGTGGGTCGCGGTTAAATTTCCTGAGGCATATAATGTTTCACGTGAAACATTATATGCCCGCATCCCCAGCAAAATCATCATAATCGAAATCCAAGGCAGCTTTCCCAAAAACTGAAGCATTGGGAAAACGTCAATTTTTTCCGGAAAGAATGGAGCTGCGACTTCACGCGCCGGCTTGACAGGGTATGTAAATGGTGTGTATACGTTATTCGTATGTGCCGCGGATAAAAGTTTTTTGGAGAAGGAGCGGGCCCCATGCGGGAAGTGCTAGAGCAAATCATGGCGCGTCACGCGGACAAGCAGGTGGCCGCCTTGTGCAAAAAATGCCTGAAAAAGCTGTCGTTCAAGAGCGGGACGGACGCAAACAACCTTTCCGGCCTGTGTTACCGGCTGTTCGTTCTGGATGACCGGGAGGCGG
>JAISOO010000019.1 GCA_031275595.1 Spirochaetaceae bacterium
TTGGAATACTATAAATCCATGGAGCCAAAGTTTTCCTCTTCCGCCGATGTATTTGCCTGGATTTCCCGGTTTATCAACCTGGAACGGGGGCAGGGGGCAAAGACCTTTCGTTTAGACCGTATGAAGGTTCTGGCCGCCCTGGCGGATCATCCTGAGGGGGCCGCTCCGGCGATCCATATCGCCGGTTCCAAGGGGAAGGGTTCGGTTACGGGCATGATCACCGCCGTCCTTGAAGAAGCGGGGCTAAAGACCGCCCGTTATACTTCCCCCCATGTGGCCGAATACCGGGAACGGATCACGGCAGGGAATGATTTTTTTGATGAGTCGATCTACGTTGAAGCCGGCAGGGAGCTGGCTTCCCTGGCGGACAGGCTGCGGAGGGGCCCGGAGGGAAGCTCCGCCGGGCATACCGGCCCGGGGGACCCGGGGGAAGCCCCGGCCCTCCCCTTTGACGACGGCGGGGAACCCACCTTTTTTGAACTACTGACCCTCTTCTTCTTCCTCTGCGCCCGCAGATCCCGCTGCGACATCATGGTAGTTGAGACCGGCATGGGGGGACGGCTGGACGCGACCAATATCGTAGATCCCCTGGTATCGGTTATTACCCCCATCGAATTGGAACATACCGACTACCTGGGGAATACCATTGCCGCGGTGGCGGGAGAAAAGGCGGGGATCGTTAAACCGGGAAAGCCCCTTATCCTGGCGGAACAGGAAGACGAGGCCCTGGCGGTTTTTACCGGGGCCGCGGAAAAAAACCGTTCGCCCCTCTGTTACTTCCCCGAGGCGGCGGCCATAGACAAGCTCCGGGTCCACAGGCAAGGGGTGGATTTTACCCTGAAATTTAGGGGGCCCGGCTTTTTTTCATCCCCCCTGGATCTGTCCGTTCCCATCCCCGGAGAGGTCCAGGCCAGGAATGCGGGCCTGGCGGTGCTTGCCCTTAAAACCGCGTTTCCATCCATAGAGGCGAAAACCATCCAGGCCGCGCTGGGGAAGTTCCGCCTTCCCGCCCGGTTTGAAACCATCCGCCAGGCCCCCCTGGTGGTTGTAGACGGCGCCCACACACCGAAAAGTGTAGAATATTGTGTAAAGACCTTTATCACCCTCTATGGCAGGGGGGGGATCCTGCTCTTCGGATGCGCCGAGGGGAAGGATGTGGAATCCATGGCCCGGGCCCTGGTTCATCATTTTTCCCATATCATTATCACCACTCCGGGAACCTTTAAGGCCAGCGATCCCGGCAAAGTGTATGGCGTATTCAAAAAAGAGGCCGGGCCGGAGCCTGGGGGGCCTGTCATAGAATTGATGAAAGAAACCAAAGCCGCGGTGCAGAGGGCCTTTGAGCTTGGCCGGGCCAGGGAGCTTCCGGTCTTAGGAACCGGCTCCTTTTATCTTGCCTCGGAGATCCGGGTTTTGCCGGCCGGCCCTAGGCAAAGCTAAGAAGGGGGGTGTCTTTTATTGAAGGAATCGTATAGCTCCGGGGTTCCCGGGAGGCCGGATCATAGAAAAAAAGCCCCTGGGCCCTAAGGGCCAGATCCCCCCCGCCTAGGGCCGGGTCTCCCGGGGGACTTTCCTCCCCCGCGGGGACCCCTGCGGGCCATTCCATAGAGACGCCCCCGTAGAGCCGGTCATTCACGATGGGACAGCCAATCCAGGAAAGATGGCAGCGTATCTGATGGCGAAAACCCCGGACAATCCGCAGGGAAAAATAAAGGCCCCCCTCCAGGGCGATTCTTTCCGGAATCTCGGTTTTATAGGGATATCCCCGGTCCAGGGCTATGTTTTTTTTCTTCCCCGGTTTCTCCCTGTTCCCGGGGAAGATCACCGGGCGCACCGCCTTCCTGCCCTGCCCGTAGGCCCTAAAAGCGCTTTCTATCGCATTATCCGCCGGATTGACCGTATCTATGGGGGGAAAGCCGGATAGTTTGAGCCCGGCGGTATTCCCCATCGAAAGGGCTCCGTATTCTTTGACAAAGAGCCCCCCCTCCTGCTGGGTCTGCAAGATATCCATGGCGGACTGGGTTTTGGCAAAGAGGACCAGCCCATGGGTAGCATAATCCAGCCGGTGCAGCAAACCGCCCTCCTGGGGTCTTCTGCCCAGAATGGTCAGAACCGGGGGAAAGAGAAGGGCGTACCAGTTCAGCAGGGTCCCCGATTCACCGTTACGCAGGGGGGCCCCGTGCATCCGGGGAGGCTTATAGACCACCGCATAATCGGAGGTCTCATCCAGAACGCAGGACTTATACATTAAAATTCTTTTATCAGAGAAAGGCCCCTGGGGCTAAGTAAACCGCTGATATTTTTATAAGGAATGACTATTTCGATAGGTCCCATCACATAGGGCGCTATTTCATAGACATCCCATTGAAAACCAATCCCCCCGGGGCCAAGAAAAAAATCCTGCGGGACATCCACCGAATCATCAAAGAACCCGGCGCTGCTAAGGGGAGCCCCGGAGGCCAAACCCTGCCTATCCCACAGGGCCTGCATAATAAGATCCCGTAAAGCCGGTTCTGTTCCCGCTTTAAAGAGATCCTCCGGGTGGAGCTGTTTTGCCTCATCCAGGGCAAAAACGAAGTAATTTTTCTCGTACATACCATGGGCGCCGCCGGTATAGTAATCCCGTTCCTGGTACAGCACCGTTATACGGGGAGTTTGGGCAAGGGGTTTAAAAGTTTCGGCATACTCCCAATTCCAGGTTGCCGAAAAATCATCCGGATTGGGCCCATGGGGGTTTCCCTCCACGTTATATTGTTCTCCAAAGAAAGCAATGAGGGAATCGGCATATTCCCCGGGGCTCATCCCCTGGTACAGGACGTCCAAAACCAGGGAACGAATAGGTTCCGGGCCATCCATATCCAAAAGGGTCAAGTCGAAATTCATCCGGGGACTCCCGTCCTTCAGTTCCGGGAATAGGAGAATAGCCCGCTTATCGCTTATGGTCTGGTAAGGCATCAACCCCTGAGGTCCCGAAGAAACCGGCGCCGGCCCTTCACTTTTACAGGCAACAAATAAAAGTGAAAGAGAGACAATTTTTAATAATTTATAGATACTCTGTTTGTTCATAATCAAAATATTATAATTATAAACAAATAAGTCAACTATTTTTGATACATTTTTTGATACATTTATTCTCTAATTAGTTGAGCCTGTCCCAAAAATTGAAGTTTTGGGAAAGCCTCAGTTGACAATAACAGGGATTTTTTATATATTTTTCATACTTAAAAGTCTCCTTCGTCTAGTGGTTAGGACATCGGGTTTTCATCC
>JAISOO010000091.1 GCA_031275595.1 Spirochaetaceae bacterium
AGATTACGGGAACGGAAATCCCGGGCCCGGGCGAAATGCCAGGCGGCCCAGCGGATGCGGCCAGGATCTTCCAGGCCGGTACTCGCGATAAGGGCTTCCTCCAGGGCGGAACGGATAAATTCATCCTCGGGATCGATGACGGAAGCCATGGAAAGGACCGGGATAGCCTCGGAATTCCGCCGCAGCCGTATATAAGCCATACCTTTAAGGTACCAGGCGCTTGTGTCGTCCCGGTTCAGGGCAATAGCCTCATCGGCAAGCCGGGCGGCCTCTTCGTACTGACCGGACCTGTACCGGAGGGATGCCAGAAGGGACCGGGCGGGACCGTATCCGTTTTTGTAAAACAGCGCCTGTTCCACATACCGGATAGCCGCGGGGAACCGTTCCGCCTTTGCGTTAAGGTAGGCGGCGTAATAGTAAATCCGGTAATCCCCGGGGTGGGCTTCCAGGGCTCGTTCAATAGAGGAAAGGGCCCCCGCGGTATCCCCCAGGGAACCTAAAACCAAGGCCAGGGAGATAAGGAGCCGCCGATCATCGGGGTAACGCCGGGCCGCCTCCCGGTAGCGGGTAACCGCGTCTCCCGATCTGCCCCGGGCAATATCCAACTCAGCCTGGGCAAAGAGGGCTTCTTTGTTGTAGGGTTCCCGGGCAAGAACCTCGGTGATAAGCGCCGAGGCCTCCTCAAGCCGGCCCAGGGCGGCGAGGATAAAGGCTTCCAGGTTTGCCAGATCCAGGTTTCCCCGGGCCAGGGTCCGCGCTTTCCGTATCCAGCTCAGGGCCTGATCGAATTCCCCTAATTCGTAGTAACACTCCGCCAGGGCGGCGGTCCCCTCGGCGTGGGCCGGGTTAAGCCGGACGCATTCCAGGAAAGATTCGGCGGCGGAATACCAGTCCTCTCCGGTCATGGAGGAACGGCCCTGCTCATAATAAAAAGCGGCGCCGGTCTGGGCATGGAGTGTAGGGCTGCCTGCCGGAGAAAGGCCCGCCGAAAAAAGAACCACCAGGAGGACCCGAAAAACCGGGAAACACCGTATCATGGGCTGTCCTCTTTTTTTTGGACGAGTTTTACCGTATTGATCTTATGGCCTTCCATATCCTGGATGATAAATTCATATCCGCCGTATTCGGCCTTTTCATATTTTACCGGAATTTTACCAAACAGGTCAAAAACGAATCCCCCCAGGGTATCAAAATCTTCAACTGGCAGTTCTACCGCAATCTCCTTGACGAGATCCTCCAGATTGACCCGGGCGTCGCAGAGGTAGACCCCCTCTCCTAATTTCAGCACGTCCTCGGTCTCGTTGTCGAATTCATCCTGGATATCCCCGACTATCTCCTCAATGATATTTTCCATACAGATGATCCCCGATACCCCCCCGTATTCATCCACCACTACGGCGATATGAACCCGGCGGCGCCGTAATTCCCGAAGGAGATCCCCGATGCGTTTTGATTCGGGGACAAAAAAGGGTTTCCGCAGGAGGTCCCGGATGGTAACGGAACCGTCATGGACCAGGCTTCTCAGAACATCCTTGACATAGAGGATCCCTACCACATTATCAATGGTTTCTTTATAAACCGGAAAACGGGAATGTTCACTGTCGGCAATCCGCTGCAATAGTTCATCCGGCCCGGCATTTATTGAAAGAAATACCGTATCTATCCGGGGAACCATAATTTCTTTGACCGTGGTATCCGTTAACTCCATCACCCCCCGGATCATATCCTGCTGATCCGATGCCAGGGTTTGATAGATTTTAGGGTCTATTTTGGTATCATTTTTTTTAAAAAGTTTCATAAAAACCCCTGGACTCATAAAAGAATATGCTCCCCGGCTAATTCCGCCAGGAGACGTTCCTGTAATTGAAGCATGGGTTCGGCCTGATCATTGGTCGTATGATCATATCCGTCCAGATGAAGAATACCATGAATTAAGAGACGGCGTAACTCTTCATCCTGGGAAACGTGAAAATATTCTGAGTTTTCCGCGAGGAATTCCAGGGATATGACCACATCCCCGGGCAAATACCGGCTTTTTCCCCTCTTGTCATCAGGTATGGTAACCCCCAGACTAAAGGAAAGAACATCGGTGGCCTCGTCTTTGTTTCTGAAACGGGCATTAAGGGAGCGAATATAGGCGTTATTGCAGAGGAGGACCGAAAGTTCCCAGCCGTCCCGGTGTAAATAATCCAATACCCGGAGGGAATACGCGAGGAGGCGGTTTTCCCAGGATGGGAGGGGAACCTCTTCGGTCCGCACCGCGACCCGGTTCATGGATACCCCCCGTTGGAGACTCCCCGGCCGCCTGAGACCGGTATTTCCTTGAGGGATAACTTGGGATATTCGATGCGGGAATGATAGTACCCCGCCAGGACCCGGACAAAAGCGTTTTTTATGGTTTCCAGGTCCCGAAAGGTCAATTCCGATTCCGCAAGCTGCCCATGTTCGACCTTGGCCATGATCAGTTCCTGAATAAATTTTTCCAATTTGGAAGCGGTAGGCTTCTTAAGGGTCCTGGCGGCGGCTTCGGTTACATCGGCGAGCATGACCACCGCCGATTCCCTGGAACGGGGGGGCCTGCCCGGATAGGTAAAGTCTTCCATGTTGACCTGGGATTCCCGTTTGAGGGCTTCGTGGTAAAACCAGCTTATCACCGAATTACCGTGATGTTCGGCGATGATATCTATTACTTCCTGGGGCAGACCGAGGCACCGGGCTTTTTCCACCCCCAATTTTACATGACTGCGGATCACCGTGGCCGAGAGCCGGGGAGCGATGTCGGCGTGTTTATTATAGGCGGTCTGATTTTCCACAAAATAATCGGGCTGTTCCATTTTTCCAATATCGTGATAATAGGCGCCGACCCGGGCGAGAAGGGCATTCGCCCCGATTTCCTGGCAGGCCGATTCGGCCAGGTTCGCCACCATTACCGAATGGCTGTAGGTACCGGGGGCAACGGTAAAAAGCCGCTTCAGGATAGGGGAATTAAGGTCCGAAAGCTCTATCAATCTGAAAATGGTCGCCGCGTTGAGGAGGTGCTCCATGAGGGGGAGGAAACCTAAAACGAGCATACCTGAGGCGATACCATTAAAGGCTCCCGCGAATATAATAATTGGATATTCGGTGAGGGGGCTTTTTTGGAGGAGGAGGATCACCACCACCGCGACGCTATTGGCAACGGCTATCACAAACCCCGCCTTAACCAGGTCCATCCGCCGTTCCGCTCCCTGAAGGACATAGGATGCGGTAACCGCGGAGGTGAGCGTAAAGATATATGAAAAAGTGTCGAAGGCCCCGGTCAAAAAAGCCCCCAAGGGCAGGACCATCGCCAGGGCAGCCGCCATTCGGAACCCAATCAATATGGAAGGGAGCATGACCATCAGGGCGGTGGGGATCAGGATAGCCACCGGAAAATCCCGGATTTCAAAGGTGATACCGCTTACCAGGGCCGCGTAGGTAAAATAAAAGAAAACCAGGGCGGATAGAAAATAAACTTCCCGGGAAGTTAAAAGCCTACCCACGGTACGGCGGCTTCCTACAAAAACAAATAAGCCGTAAATCAAAAGGAGGATCAGGATATTTCCGATGATAATCCGGAAATCCCTGCCTGAAAGGGACATATTCAAGGCCCGGAGCTTAATCATATCCTCGGGGCTTATGATAAATCCCTTTCGGATTATTTGTTCTCCCCGTTGAATCTCTTTTGTAACCGGCTCAAGATTTGCCTTGATTTCCGCCAGACGCTGATCCGTATCTTCCTGTGAAAAAAAGACATTTTCCCTGATAAAGGGGGAAAGGAATTCCGGAACAACCAATCCAAAGGAGGCGGGGTAATCTGCCCCGGCAGCAAACCGGATCACTTCTTCCCGCGCGTTGGTTTTGGTGAGGAGTTGGTTGAAGGGTATCTTTTCCCGTTCGGTCCTGGAGCCTGAGTTATGGAGCAGTTCGACCAAATCGGGATTGTACATTTCCAGACCGGTTTGGGGCAGGGCAAAAATACCGGTTTCGATCAGGTGTTCTAAAACGGATAAACTATAGATACTAAAGGTATCCCGGTCGGGGGCATTAAAAAAAACGTCCAGGGCCTCATTGAAAAAGGCGCCGGGAAATTTCACGTGGACGGCGAGTTGATAGGCCTCTAAAGAAACGTTTTTTTGAGCGTTTTCTTGAAAAAACTCATCCGAAAAGGTGATGAACCCTTTATAGGCGCTCCGCATTTCGGCGCTGGCAGTATGGTTGTATTTGAATACCGCCGGAACCAGCCGTTCCTGGGCCGCCAGCCTCAGCGCGGTGGCCTCCTCATCGGTATAAGAAACGGATATTTCCGCGGTTACGTCCCGTTCGGCGACCTTGCCCACTTCAAACTCCCGCAAATTCCGGTGGAAACCGCCGTCTTTCCCCATACTGCCGATTACCACCAGCGCGGAAAAAACAAAAGCGATAACCGTGGCAAGGACAGGTCCCAGCCTAAGCCGGGAAGGTCGTAGGGTTTTAAAAAAGATGCTGCCGCCCAGATCGGCGTTATTTTTTTTCATTATCATAGGCTTGTATAATTTTCTTAATGAGGGGATTCCTTACCACATCGGCAGTATTAAGATAAGCCACATGGAGTCCTTCTATGCCGGATAAAATGGAAAGGGCATGTAAAAGCCCGGAATCGATCCGTTTAGGGAGATCGATTTGGGTGGTATCCCCGGTAATTACCGCCCGGGCCCCCTGTCCAATCCTGGTTAGGAACATCTTCATCTGTTCTTTGGTAGTGTTTTGGGCTTCGTCCAGGATTATCATACTGTCGTTGAGGCTCCTCCCCCGCATATAGGCCAGGGGAGCGATTTCTATGGACCTGGTTTCCTCCATCCGGCGTATGGTTTCATAGGGTATGAGGGATTCCATGGCGTCATAGAGCGGCCGCAGATAGGGGTTAATCTTTTGAGCCAGGTCCCCGGGCAAAAAACCAAGGTTTTCCCCGGCTTCCACTACCGGACGGGTCAATACCAGTTTGCGGATTGTTTTTGACAGTACCAGCCGCAGGGATTCGGCGATGGCAAGATAGGTTTTTCCCGTGCCTGCGGGTCCCACGCAAAAGGTTATGTCATGGGAACGTATACCCTGGATATACAGGGCCTGATTCCTTGTCCGGGGAAAAACCCGGTTAATTCCATGGGGAATTTGGATGAGGGCTTCCCGCATAAGCTCCGGGCCGGTCTTAAAGGACAGATCCCCCTCTGTCGACGCTCGGCCTTCCTCCGGAACTTCACCCTCCGGGGATACCCTGTCCCCCGATCCAAAAGGGGGAAGTACCCTGACCAGAGCCTGAACATATTCCGGAGAAGGACTTTGTCCTTCCCGAACCGCGGCTATTAGGTTATCCATCATCGTTCGGAAACGCCGGGCCCTGGCTTCATCAACCCCTTCAAGCCGGATTTCGTTTCCCCTGGCAGCAATGCGCCCCCCCAGGGAACCTTCAATAACTTTCAAGTTCCCGTCATTGGCGCCGCATACTCCGGACAGAACCTCCCGACTGTCCAAAACGATGGTAATACTATCCTCCAAATAAACCTCTATGAGGGCAGTTTAATCCCCCCCGAAAAGGAAGTCAATAGTCGTTATGCTCACGGATCCGATATGTTAATCCTTTGGAAAAAACGGCTATAGTCAACATGGGCTAAAATGCCGTATTTTGTATTGTTAAACCCCTTTTAATATTGTAGATTGTAAATCATGGAGAAAAAAATTTGGCCCGGGAACAGATAGCCCCCACGAAAAGCAATCTTCTCAGGGTAAAGGAACGGCTTGCCACCGCCGAGGAAGGTTATGACCTGCTGGAGCAGAAGCGGGAGATCCTTGTCATGGAACTCATGCAGAAGGTGGAACAGGTAAAACTTCTGGAACGGGACTTAGACGCCCGGGTGGCCACCGCCTATCCCGCTTTGAAACGGATGCTCATCGTGGTGGGAAGGGAACGGGCGGCGCGGCTTTCTCAAAACATCCGCTACCGTTTTGAACTGCGGGAAAAACGGCTCCTTGTGGCGGGAATGAACCTCCCCGGCCTTGAAGTCCGCCTTCCCAATGCGGAATTAAAATATTCTCCGGCGAATTCATTTGCGGAATGTGACGAAACCGTGTTAGAATTCTTTGAATTATTAAAGATCCTCACCGAATTGGGGGCGGTCAGAACCATTACTTGGCGGCTTGCCCGGGAGGTGCGGAAAACTCAAAGGAGGGTAAACGCCCTTGAAAAAATGGTGATCCCTACCGCCAAGGATACCAAACTGTATATTGAATCGGCGCTTGAAGAAAGGGACCGGGATGCTTTCTTCACCAGTAAATTATTAAAAAAGAAAGGAGTTGCCAGTGCAACCGTTAGGGGTAAAGCATGATTAAGCCATTATTCTCCAATATTGTTGTTGCGGTTTCGGGTTCCGACGCTTCCATTTTGGCCGCAAAGTATGCCATAGTTATGGCAAAGCTTTATCGTTGCCGCCTTTCTGCGGCCTATGTGGTGGATACCGCCACCATCCGTCAGCTTACACTGAGTAAAATCTTTATTCAGGAGGAAAGTTTGGACTATGAAAAGAGTCTTGAGGCAAACGGGGAGCGGTATCTTTCTTTTGTGGAGGAATTAGCCCGGGCAAAGGGCGTAAAGATCGAGCGGGAAATGCGCCGGGGCGCGGTATATACGGAGATTCTCGGGGTGGCGGACGAAAAAAAGGCGGACCTTATTGTTTTGGGGGGATGGGAAAAAGATCGGAGCGCCCGGGATATTATCTCCCACGCCCACCGGGAAATTATGGTGAACGCCAAATGTTCGGTGTTTTTAGTCAAAGAGCCGTCTATTGATCATATTTATAAGCAGGCTTAAAAGCGGGCTCCTTTCGCAGCCAAAGGACATAGGATGAGGATAGTAATTATAAGCGCCCCGGCGGTGCGGAAAGCTGCTCCCGATTATGTGGCCGCCCTGGCAAAGGGTATGGAATCCATGGGGCATCGGGTGGATGTATTGGATGCCTGGACCGAAGACGGTTTCAGGCTGCCGGGATATGAATATATCGTGGTTGCCGCCGAGCCGGTATCGTTATTTGGAGGAAGACTCCCCGAGGTGATCCCCAAGATATTGGCGGCGGGCAGTAATTTGGGGGGTAAAAAAAGCGCCGCCTTTCTCAAAAAGACCACCCCCTTTACCACAAAAGCCTTATCGAACCTCATGCGGGCCATGGAAAAGGAGGGAATGTTGGTAAATTGGAGCGATATTATTCTCTCCGCCGCCCAGGCGGAAGCCTTAGGGAAACGGATAGGAGCATAGGGAGGGCGGAGGCTTGTTTCTCCCGTATTTTTTATACCTATGGATAATTATTATAGTCTCTTGGGGATAACACCAGACGCTTCCCCTCAGGATATTAAAAAAGCCTTTCGTGAACAGGCAAAGCGGTTGCATCCCGACATTGCCGGGGCGCCGGCGGCGGAAAAGATGCGGAAGCTCCTTACCGCCTACGAAGTTCTTTCGGACCGGGAAAGGCGCTATGAATATGACCGGGCCTACGGCCGTTTTATCGACACCTATCATTTCGATTACCGGACCTTCCTCCGGGAACGGTCCGATGATCCCGGGAATCAGGCCAAGCTGGTGTTTTTTAGCCTCCTCCACCTGGAAGAAGAGGAGGCCCTGGCTGTTTGGCGGACCCAAGGAGGCTTGGATTTCCCCATGGAAAAATATCTCGACCGGGAAGACTGGATGGACTGTACCTTTATTCTGGCGGAGGAGCTGGAAAAACGGCAATGTTATTATGAGGCATTTATGCTCTTGACCGCCCTGGTTCGGGAGGAACGACGGCTGCCCTATTTCCGTCATTTTATGGGCGAGATTGAGACCTTTCTTAAAGAAATTGTCCGGCTGAAGCTCAGACCATCGGTGGAGCCGGAAATCTATGTGGAGTGTATCGAAACCCTCCTGGAAATGGGTTTTTCTCCCAAAGACGAGGCCCGGTGGATGCGTTCCATGGCGGAAGTTCTGATCCATTTGGGGGAACTCCGGGGGGCGGAGGCCGTACTTCGGGAAGCCCTGAAACGGGATCCCGGCCTTCCCAATACTATACGGCTCCGAAAAAGATTACAGGTATAAAACTATGATCCGTTTAAAAAACGAAAAACAGATTGAGGGTATCCGCCAGTCCTGCCGTATGCTCAGCGCCATGTACCGGGAACTTATCCCCCTGGTTAAGCCGGGGGTTGAAACCATAGAATTGGATATATGGGTGCGGAGCTGGATAAAGAAGCGGGGAGGGCGGCCTTCCTTTTTAGGATTTGGACCAAAAAACAATCCCTTCCCGGGAGCCCTCTGTATTTCCATTAATCAGGAGGTGATTCATGGAATTCCCTCCCGGCGGAAAATAGCCGAAGGGGACCTGGTCTCCCTGGACTGCGGTATTGATCTGGGGGGGTATATCAGCGATCAGGCGGTAACCGTGGAAGTGGGTAAGGTGGACGAGGTTTCCCGCCGGCTTAACGCGGCTACCCGGGAATGTCTTTACCGGGGAATCACGGCGGCCAAAGCCGGTGACCGGCTTCTCCAGATTGCCCGGGCGGTATATGCCCACGCCTATTCCCAGGGGTATGGGGTGGTCCGTGACTTCTGTGGTCATGGGGTAGGGCTGGAGGTTCACGAGGACCCTCAGGTTCCTAATTATCCCCACGGTCCAAACCCACGGATGGCCGGGGGCCTGGTGATAGCCATCGAACCCATGATCAACCTGGGGACCGGAGATGTTAAAGTTATGAAAGACGGTTGGACCGTAGTTACCGCCGATAATAAACCATCCGCCCACTGGGAACACACCATCGTTGTTTATGGTGATCGTACCGAAGTTTTAACCGATAGCCTCGAGATCCTTTGAGGATTAAAGCTGTAACTATTCGGATAATTTATTATTATTATAGTATATGAGGCAGTTTCAAAGTCGGTTGATTTGTTACCGCTTCTTATGATTCCTCATTTGAGTCAGTTTTAAAATCCATAATCCGGGGGACGATGGTTTTAAAACCGTAGCTTTAGATTTAATGGAAAAAACGGCCTGGTTTATCTGGGAATCGTTTTTCCAAGGCCGGTTTCAAAAAAACTGAATTTTGAAATGGGCTCATTTTATAAATTTTTTATTAGGAGCGTAGCAGTATGAATATCATCCGGAAGTTGTCATCGAAAAACCTTTTAGTTTTCAATTTGGTACTCATAGGGGTAATTTTTGGTTTTTCATTGGCGTTCCTTTCCTTCTCGTGTTCCACCCCTTCTCAGGCGAAGACCGCCCGGGCGCAGGAAAACTCCGTGGTGATTCCCCAAGATGCCCTTTCTGTTGCCGAATCCCTCCAGGTTGCCTTCCGTTCGGTATCGGAAAAGGTACTCCCCTCGGTGGTGGAGATTAAGACCGTTTCTATCCGCCGGCAGCAGGTTCCCAATTTTAACGGCATTCCCTGGGAATTCTTTTTTGGCCCCCGGGAAGGGACCCCCGATAACCGGGGCCAGGAACGGGAATACCGGTCCCAGGGACTGGGCTCGGGCATCATCGTCCGGCAGGAAAGGGATACCTACTATGTCCTGACCAATAACCACGTGGTGGGGGATGTTAGTGAAATATCCGTGGCTACCAGCGACGGCAAGGAGTTTTCCGCGGAATTGGTGGGTAAGGATGAACGTAAGGATCTGGCGATGGTCTCCTTTAAGACCACCGATAAATTTCCCTTGGCGGTATTGGGGGATTCGGATACGGTCAGGGTTGGGGACTGGGCCATTGCCGTGGGGAACCCCCTGGGGTTCATGTTTTCCGTAACCCAGGGTATTGTAAGCGCCGTGGGACGGACCGGAGGACCGGCGAATAATATCAACGACTTTATTCAGACCGACACTTCCATTAACCAAGGGAATTCCGGGGGCGCCCTGGTTAATATTCGGGGAGAGGTTATCGGGATCAACACCTGGATAGCCAGTAATACCAACGGCGGTTCCGTAGGTCTGGGTTTTGCCATACCCATCAATAACGCAAAACGGTCCATCGATGAATTTATCAACAAGGGTGAAATCAGTTATGGGTGGTTGGGGGTTTCCCTGATTGAGCCTGATCGGGAAACCCTGCAAGCCCTGGGCCTTGAGGGTAAACGGGGAGCCCTGGCTTCCATGGTGTTCCTTGATTCCCCCGCGGATAAGGGGGGCATACAGCCCGGGGATTTTATCACCCATATTAATGACCGGGAAGTCCGGACGGTCAATCAGGTAACCATGACGGTGGGGGATATCAACCCCGGCGATTGGGCATCCTTTACCGTTATCCGGGATAAGGTTTCTCAAAATATTAATATCCGTATCGAAGCCCGTACAGAAGCGGTAACCACGGATAATAAAAAATTGTGGCCCGGGGTTTATGTTGTCCCCCTTACCGAGGCGGCCCGGAACAGTCTGAATCTTGACAAAAATGCCAAGGGGCTTTTAGTTGCCCAGGTGATTGCCGATAGTCCCGCCTCGATCATTGGCCTCAGACAGGGGGATAGAATCTTGAAGATCAATGGGGAAACCGTTGCGGATCAAAGCGCCTTTTATCGGGTCTTACGGGAAAGGGCCAAAACCGAATTATGGTTTGAAATCGCCCGGGGGGATGCGACCCTGGAAAGTTTACGGTTTAAACGGTAGCCTCCTTCTCTCAAGGCGGTTTTAACCCCCTGATGGCCAGGCAACCGTACTTAAAAAACAAGCTTGCTTGTCAAGTATTGAGGCTTACAAGAAAAGCGGGTTTGAGCCCGCTTTTTCTCGTAAGCCAGGTTAAAGCCCGGTTGATTGGAAGGCCAGGCTCCACATCCAAGGCAAGCGGGGCTTGCCCCAGGGTTCTTTATTTTAAAGGTTGAGACGTTACCAGGGGTTATTCGCCCCCGGCTACCCCCGTGCCGGAAGGCTCAGGTTATGCCGTCAATGAGCCAGTCAATAATGATATCCATCCTTTTTTTGATCATCCTCGACACGGTATTAATTTTGGACATTACGATATCAGGAACCTCTGCACCGACAATACTATAAATTAAAACCCCTTCGGCCAATGGCTCAATATAGAGCTGGGCTATAAAATTATCTTCTTTGATTATCGGTAATATAGCCAGATAAATAGTTTTAAAGTTTGATAGGGTATAAAACAACTCATCCTGGGTTGCGACGAGTTCCGCCTTATAGTAGGAATTACCGAAATTCGTATCTTTTAGACGCATATACATGGTTTCGGTAGGGGGAATTAACGTAGCGGTGGGAGGATCCGGAAGGGGATTGTTCCTGCGGGTGTTTTCGATTCGGGTTGTTTCCTTAAAAATAGGGCTGTCCTTCCCCGGTACATCGTTACGGTGCACCCGGCCGCTCAATCCCTGTACCTTGCTCAGGGCATTATACACGGTGATAAGACCGGAATACCGGTTGGTATAGGGACAAACCAAAAGGTTTTCCACAAAGAAGGAGGGATTTCGGCTTAACACCGGGACGGAAATAGAGATTCCCGATTTGGAGATGGGCAATAGTTGCAAACCCGCAGAGGCGAGATTAAATTCCGAATAACCGGTGGATGAAAAAACTTGAGTTTTTTGGGCCTCGCTTAAATGGGGAAAAATATCGGTAAAAGAGCGGGATGCGCCAAAGGTATTGGTAGTGATTATAACCCAGAGGCATACGAGGATTACGTTCCTGCCCATAAAAGGCTCTCCTTCTTGAACCGGTATTGCTAAATGACCCACGGAACCATTTAGAAATGCCGCTTAATAATAATGACCTACTCCAATAAATAATTCCCGGCCACCGCTGGGGAAAAATCTACCGGTTCTCAAAAACTCTCTCAGATCCATGCCAAGACTCATCCGCAGATAGAAACTGCGCATAGCCAGGGGAAAAACAATTACCTCTACCCCCCCGGCGACGAGGGTATCTTTAAACGAAAAACTCCGTTTGTGTACCGGATCCTCTGCCAGAGCTATATCAATAAAGGGTGACCCGTGAAGTTCAAAATCAAAGAAATGGAGTTTAGGGTTATTATACCATTCGGAAGGGACGAACCGGAAGAGCCGTACCGGAAAATCCAGATTAAGGGATAACATATAATTTACCGGCAGCTGGTTGTTTTTAATTCCCCGCAAGGCGTCTCCTCCATCGGAATACACATGGAAATATCCATTGCCAAAAACCGTCGGTATGGCCTTTGGATCAAAAAACCAGTGCCGGTACATAAACCGGCCTGAAATTCCAATATCTTCCGCCAAAGGAAGATGACCGATGGCGGAAATGGAAATATTATTAGCCCAACTGGTTCTGTATATATTATAAGTATTAGAATTTTGCAGGGAAACTTCCAGTCCTTTCCGATAATTTCCTATCCAATTTATTTCGCCGAATCCTATGGATTGACCGGGGATAATAGAAGGCCCCTCCCGGTATTCCCCCAGTTCCCCGTTAGGACGATAATTTATGGTACCGGTTAATTTTGGGGTATAGGTTAAGGGGCCAAATCTGCCAACGGTTATACCCAGGGGTATTTTCCATTGACCGTAAAATTCGCTGGACATATACCAGCGATCCTGAAAATAAGGACCATCATCAATAGCATCGGAGGTATCATTCTCTTCATTCACCAGGATAGATTGGTTAAACCCAAAGGTAAAGGTGGTCGTTTTAAAGGGAAGAACCATGGAAAGACCGGTGGTGTTTTTATAATAGAGGGGTTTCCCCTGGGTGTTATCAAATTCATGATCAAAATTCAGGTTCCAATTATATCCAAAAGCCCGAAAAGGGATATCCGAATCAATGCCTAACAAGACACTGTGTTTACCTTCTTCGTCATACGAATACCCCAGATCGATCCGCAAGGGAGTCATGGAACCAAGAAAATTATAATCCCGGGCTTTAAGGGTAATTTCAAACCCGGAATTTGAATCATATTTCGGTTCGGGGAGGATGATGATATTCAGCGTATCGGTGGTATTGATGAGCAGATCCACCGGTATAAGGCCGTTTTCATCGTCAGCGGCCAAAGTATATTCAATAAGTACATTTTCAAGGACCCGCTCGTTAAGCAGGAGCTGGGTTTTCCGGTTTATGTAATTTTCAAGGTTGTTTTTCCCCTTAATGTTTTCCCCAAGGATAAATTCCCCTTTTTCCATCAACGCGGATACCTTGGTTCTTCCCTGGGTGTCAAAGGAGACGGTTCTGATATAATATACTATTTGAGATTCGTCTTGAAATTCATCGATCCCGTTAACCGGAACTTCGGGACTTCGCTCCGCGGAACTTTCCACAGTTTGGTCCGGAGCTGCCCCTGCGGCCTCCTGGCTGTAGTAGGCGGAGAATAAGCAGCATACAAAAAAAATAAAAAAAAGTCGTTTCTTGAAAATCATAGGCCATATTCTCCGTTAATGAGGGGCTGTAAAAATCGGTCTTCAATTAAATCATCTTGTATAATTTGGACGCTCTGGGCCGCGGGAATTACAAACCGTAATTTCCCCCCCCTTTGCTTTTTATCCCCCCGCAGGGCCTTCATGAAAATTTCTTTGTCCCCCATCTTTGAATGGGGGGTCGTGATCTCATACCCAAATGAACGAACCAGATCGGTGATTTCCATGGCCCGTTCCTTAGGGGTAATACCTATATGATGACCTAATTCACAAGAACGGACAAGTCCCCAGGCCACCGCCTCTCCGTGGGATATGTTTCCCAGGCCGGCGGAGGATTCCAAGGCGTGGGCAAAGGTATGTCCCCAATTGAGCAGAGCCCGTTCCGTACCGGTTTCCTCCGGATCGGCCTCGACAATTCGGCCCTTAATTTTAACGGAAGCGGAAATAAGTTCAAAAAGCGATTCCTCATACTCCGGCAGAAGATCCCCCCGGTTAAACGCGGCCCCCAGGTCCCTGAGGGCTTTCCCCATCTCCCCATTCTCCAACAGGGCGGTCTTAATAAGTTCCGCCATACCGGATTTCCATTCCTCCCGGGGAAGGGTAGTCAAGGTGTCCAGGGGCAGGTAAATATGCCCGGCGGGATAAAAGGTTCCCGCAAGATTTTTTATTCCAAACAGATCGATCCCTGTTTTTCCGCCCAATGCGGCGTCCACCATGCCCAGCAGGGTGGTGGAGACGATACAGAGCTTACAGCCCCGCATAAAAACAGAAGCCCCAAAGGCCGCAAGGTCGCTGACGACCCCTCCGCCGACGGCTATAAAAAGACCGTCCCTGCCGAGTCCTCCCGCTTTTGCCGCCGCCAGGATCCGTTCTACCGCGGGCCACCCTTTAGCGGCTTCTCCTCCGGACAGCACACAGAGGGGAATATCATGATCTTGTCTTATTTTACGGGCGATAACTTCGGTATGGGTATCACATATCAAAATAGACCGGAAGGCCGCCCCCCCTGGCTCATCCGGAAAGATACCATCCGCCTGGGGTAATTTTTTTTGCAGGTGAACCTGGGATACAAATTTTCCAAAAGTAAAACGGTGTTCCCGAATCATGGTATTTTATTCGTTGTGGCTGTTTTAAAATTCTATGGACCGGAAGGGCCATGATTTTGAAACAGCAATCTTAGATTAAGCGGGAAGGGGGAACTTTAACCCCACTTTTCCCAAACCCGGGTTCAAAAAACCTTGAATTTTGACTCAGGCTTATTATTATATCACCCCGGGGAAGTAATTTCAACAAAAGTCCTGGGGAAAAAACGCCCTGCCCGAAGAATTATGACAGATCGGTAATGGTGGATTCAATAAAATTAAGCAGTTGCGCCTTTATCAGTTCCCCGCTCAGTTCAATCGCCGATAGGTAGGTTTTCCAAAGCTCCACATAATTCAGAGTGTCCTTTCGGTCTAAAGGGAGCCGCTTTCCGGCAAGAAAGCTTTCACTATTTTTATCCCGCAGGATGGCCCGTTCCGTAAAAACCATCCGGATATCGGTTAATATATTTTTTTGAACCCTTACCAGAAATACCACAACTCCCCCAGATCCAATACCGGTGTAGGGATCTTCAAATTTTTTATAAATTGAATAATCCCATTGTTCCAGGGGTATACGGATCCGGGTAAACAACTCCTGAGCATTAAAGACCTTGGAACTGGAAAAAGCGGAAAACCGGGATGCGGAAATCCACCGTGTCCCCTGGGCGGTCCGTAATTCATACCGGGCATCCAACGCTATCATGGCGGCGGAAGCATCCATATGCCGGGAAGTATGGCAGATATTACCGCCGATGGTAGCGATATTCCTCAATTGGGGACCGGCGATACCGTTTAGGGTCTGCCGTAACACCTCGGGAACCGTTTTGCCCAGGTTGATTATTTCGCTTAATTTTACCATGGCGCCTATTTCCAGATACCGTTCCGTTCGGCTTATATGGTGGAGATCGGCTAATTTGTCCAGGGAGAGGATATTGAGCGGCAAGGTGACCGTGGTTTTGCCTTGTCCCCAGAGTAATTCGCTTCCCCCCGCAAAGGGAACCGCGTTGGGATAACGGGACCAGGCGGAAAACAATTCCGGTAAATTGCCGGGGAAAAAAACCTGGCTATGCGGAACGTCCATACAACCTCCGCTGCCGTATGTCGGCGGTGAGCAATACCCCTTCTACCAGCCGGATAGGATCCGTACAGCGGCACCGTATGCCGCTAAAGGCGGCGATTATATCGGTTTTAGAGGGCCGGGGGATCTTTTCCAACAGGGCTTCCACGGCCAGGATCTTTCCGGCGTCACAATACCCGCAGTTTTCAACCCCTGCCTGGGAAAAGCCCATGAGTATATCCTGATACTCATCGTTTTGGGAAAAACCCTCTATGGTTATAATCTCGCATCCCCGGATTCGAAAGGCCGGAATAAGACAGGAGGGTACCACGTTTCCATTAAAGATCACCGAACATGCCCCGCAAATTCCCGTGAGGCATCCGCATTTAGCCCCAAATAGCTTAAAGGTATCCCGAAGTATATTCAGAAGGCGGATATCCGCCTCGGTACGAATGGTCACGTCTTCACCGTTCAGGATAAATCCTATGGTCATATCCAGGTCTCCTTCCCTTTAAGTTTCTTCGCCTCCCAAATATCTTTGGCGTCCAGGGGTATTTTTTCAAAATTATGATCCAAAGCCTGAGAAACGGCCTGGACATAGGCTGCGGGCACACAACTAAAGGGTATTTCTTCGATACCCTTGGGGGTAAGCACATCATTCCATATAAAATCTATATGTATTGAAGGAATGTCCTGGAGTATGGGGATATTATATCCATGGATCTGTTCCAGGGGAATTACCCCTTCCTCATAATTTATATGTTCCCGGGATGCCCATCCCAGAGCTTGAATAATCGAATGCGTCAGGGACCTTCGGGCTTTTATTTCCGAGAGGATCCTCCCTCCGTCAACACCGAGCCAAGCCCCCCGGATTTTCGGGGTATATTCTATGGGGTCTATTTCTACTTCCACCACCGCCGCTCCCCAGCCTAAATGGGAGAGGGAATTATGATCCAGGATTTTTCCCTCCCAATTGGTAATATTTCCGGGATGATACCTACGGGTTACCGTAATCGGCAGGGGATCCCGAAACCGCTGTTTCCGTATGGCGGCGCAGGCCCGTTCTACCAGCCGGGTGATCACCGTGATATTCCTGGAGAGGGTGGCCGGTCCCGAATCGGGACTGGCGGTGGTATTATCGGAAACCACCCGGACCGCATCAGGTTCTACCGCCAGTAGTTCCGCGGCGGTATTTTGCCAAAGAAGGATATGTTCCCTATTGGAAGAAACCATACTGGTTTTTATTTCCAGAGACCCGTCCTTTTCCAGGGTTAATGCCACGGAACAGAGGCCCTTGTCGGCTCCGTTGTAAAGAAGCCCGCTTCCCTGATAAGCCGCGGCAATCCCTACACCCCGGAGGCGCTCGTTTTTGTCTACCGCTCCTTTTTCCCGGCGGTGGATACGAAGCAATTCATAGGAGGCCCATTTACGGTGATAATCACTCATATCCGCGGCGGTATCCAAGAGTTCGTTCAGGGGAACATATTCTCTGAGGGGCACCCCAATGCCCAAGAGCGTGTTTCGATAAAAAAAATGAGACTTCCGCCATTCCGCGGGATCCTGGCGTAAGGTATCGGCAATGTGGGAAACATGCCGTTCCATGGCAAAAAAGCCCTGGGATAATCCGAACCCCGCGAAGGGACCGCCCGGGGGGATATTGGTCTTCACCGCGGTTCCTTCTATCCTGAGATTGGCGATTTTATAGGACCCCAGTGCCCCCAGACAGATCCGATCCAGAATTTCATCAGTAAAAACCCCTTGGGCGCCCAGACAGGCGGTTACGTTGATCTCCGTTCCCAGGAGCTGCCCTTGTTCCCCCAGGGCGCTGCGGATCCGGATTTCGCTGCCGTTTCTTTTGGGGGTATACTGAAAATCCTCTTCCCTGGTGAGGATGATTTTTACCGGTTTTTTGGTGAAATAGGACCCCAGGGCCGCATAACAGGCAACCAGGGAGGGATACCAAATCTTTCCGTCCAAATGGATGCCGATACGGGAAGGATGGATCTCTATGTTATCCTGGGACAAGTTGAGTACCGAAACCACGGATCGTTTAACATGAAAGGGCCACTGGGTCGCGGTATGGATGATGATTTTTTCATTTCCGAATGTCGTGGGTTTATGATATTCCGCCACCGCGCCCTGGGGCTCCGCATACCAATGCTCCTGAATACCGGTCCGGTATATCCCGCCTACAACGACTTTTGCTTCTCTAAAGGCCTTTTCCGGGTCTCCCAGGGTGATATTCCGGGTCGCCGAAATAAATTCGGGAGGAACCGCATAGGGGGAAAAAAACGGGGTGTCCTCTTCCACCGTTACCTTGCAAAGACCGGCAAATTCCTCAAGCTTGATCCGGTCCGGACCGATAAGAAGCGCCACCGGTTCGCCGATATATGAAACCGTTTCCGACGCCAGAACCGGAACGGAAAAACCGTCCAACTGATTTTTTCCCGGAATATCCTCCGCCCTGATAGAAGTATAAGCGGTGGGTAACCGGGGGAATTCAATCCCCCTCAGCCTGCCCCGGGCGGCCGGTGAGCGGATAATTGCACCAAAGAGAGAACCCTTTAAAAAAATATCACTCACAAATAAGGATCTGTCCATAGAATTCCGGGTCTGCTTTAGCCCATATCGGCTGTTTTTTTGACTGCCCTTATAACCCTTTCAACTTGTTTTTCTTCCATCCCCGGCCAAATAGGCAGGGAGATAACCCCTGTAAAGCTCTTGACGGATTCGGGGAAATCTTCCGCCTCCAGGGCATACCGCCGCTGATAATAGGGCATGATATGGAGGGGAATAAAGTGCACGGAAACGCCGATCCCCTGTTCCTGGAGTTTTTCAATAAAGTCCTCCCGGGTAAGCGAAAGCTCTTCCATGTTTAGCCGTAGCGGGTACAAATGCCGGGCATCTCCGGTCCCCGTCGGGGGAAGAAAAAAACGCCCGTCCCCGCCAAAAGCCTCGTCATACCGGCGGGCAATGTCCTCGCGTTTTTTCAAGAGGAAAAGGGCCTTTTTGAGCTGCACCCGTCCCAGAGCCGCCAGGATATCGGGGATATTGTATTTAAACCCCGCTTCAACCACTTCATAATACCAGGAAGCCTTTTTATCAGTATAACGATTCCAAACCGCCCGGTCTATTCCATGGCTGCGCATTATGGAGATTCGTTTCGCCAGGGTTTGGTCCCGGCTTACTACCATCCCCCCTTCACCGGTGGTAATGGTTTTTGTAGCGTAAAAAGAAAACACCCCCGCATCCCCCAGGGTTCCTGCAAAAGCATCTAAGGGGGCAGTTCCGGTTTCCGCCGGCGCACCCGGAATTCGGGAAGGAAAGGAGTGGGCCGCGTCTTCAATGACCCGGAACCCCCGGCCCTGGGCAATTTCCATGATCCTTTTCATATCGCAGGGAAGGCCGCCATAATGGACAGGAACCACCGCCGACACTTTTCCCCGGGGCCCGCGCCCCCCCCGTTGAGGATAGGCGGGAAGTCCCGCGTCCAGGCGGGACAGGGTCTTTTCCAGGGCGGCGGGATCCATGTGGAAAGAATCGGGGCTCACATCCACAAAGACCGGTTCCGCCCCCAGGTACCGGGCCGCTTCGGCGGTGGCGGTAAAGGTATAGGACGGCAGGAGGACCAGATCCCCCGGGCCTGTACCGCAGGCTTCCAGGGCAAGGTGAAGGCCGCTGGTAGCGGAATTGACCGCCAGAGCCTGCAGGGGGGGAAGGCCCGGGGCACGGGTTGAATCGGCGGACTTTGCCTCCGGGCCATCAAGAAAGGCGGCAAATTCCTTCTCAAAGGTCAAGGCTTCCATGCCGGTGGTAAGCCAGCCCGAACGGAGGACCCGGAGTACCGCTTCTTCCTCTTCTTTTCCCACATGGGGGCGGGCAAAGGGGATATATTCAAATTCCATAGCCAACCGGTGTTTTCAGGGACGCCGCCTCCTTGAGGCTTGGAAAGGCTTCTCCCAATATTTTGAAAAGGCTCTCGGCATTCCGGTATTGCCCGGGCTGGTTAGGATCAAACCGGCAGAGGGGTTTGAGTTTTTCTAAAAGCTCTTGAACATCCACAGGGGAAGGTCTATTCCGCTCCACCTTGAGGATCCGCTTAAATTCGGTAGCCGTTGGTGTTTCGTCCGCACTCCAGAGGCATTCGTCCAGCCGTTCCCCGGGGCGTAACCCCACATATTCGATCTTGATATCCCGTTCCGGCTCAAATCCGTAAAACCGGATCATCTGTTCAGCCATTTCCCGGATCCATACCGGTTCCCCCATATCCAAAAGGTAGAGGTTCCCGTTTACTCCCACCCCGCCCGCTTTCAGAACCAGGGAACAGGCCTCGGGGATGGTCATAAACCAGCGCCGCATATCCCGATGGGTCACCGTAACCGGTCCGCCCTTTTCGATTTGTTTTTGAAAGAGGGGCACGATGGATCCCCGGGAACCCAGGACATTTCCGAAGCGGACCACCATAAAGTTAAGTTCCGAGGCTGCCGCCGCATTCAAGACAATCCCTTCACAGAGATTTTTGGAAACCCCGTAAATAGAAACAGGAGCCACCGCCTTGTCGGTGGTGATAAGGACAAACCGCTTAACCCCGTGTTTCCGGGCCCCCTGGACCAGGTTATCCGTACCGAAAACGTTATTTTCAATGGCCGCCACAGGGTTTTCTTCCATCATGGGGACATGCTTATAGGCGGCGGTATGGAAGATCACATCCGCTTTGAGCCTGCCCAGGATATACTCGATATACTCCCTATCCTTAAGATCCCCGATAACAGGCACCAGGGTGGCTTTTTCCCCCACCCCCTCATCCTGGAGGAGTCTGAGTTCCCGGTCTATCTGGTAGATTGAATTTTCCCCATGCCCCAAAAGGTAGAGCCGGGACGCTCCTCCGGAGAGGAGCTGCCGGCATAACTCACTACCAATGGAACCTCCCGCCCCGGTTACCAGGACCCGTTTTCCCCGGAGATAGGAGAGGCTTTGTTTCAGGTTTACCGTTACCGGGGTACGGCCCAGGAGGTCCTGGGGATCGATGGAACGGGTTTGTATCAGGTGGGCATCCCCTTCGATAATTTGAGATATCCCCGGCAGGATCCGGATGCGCTCAAACCCCGCCCGCTTAAGGATTCCGTAGAGTTCCTTGAGGTATTCCCGGGAGGCGCTGGGAATGGCGATAATGGCTTCATCGGCGGGGTTCATTCTGAGAAGCCGGGCCACATCCCGAATTGGACCCAGTACCGGGATACCGTCGATTTTTCGGCCGATTTTTTCCGGATCATCGTCCAGAAAAGCCACCACTTCTCCAAAGATGGCCTTGGTCCTGATTTCATTTGCCAAAGTCTGTCCGGCAAATCCCGCGCCGATAATATAAAGGCGTCCCGCTTTTATGGTATTCATATCAATTGAACAAAGTTCTTTGTGGTCTCTTATTAATCGGTATTGCCGCTGGTTCCAGATATTCAAAGGCTAAATCAATGGCAAAGGATTCATGATAGAGATCCAGTTTGATCTTTGCCCTCCCTTTTCTTTTATCGACCTTTATGATGTTTCCCTCCAGTCCTTTTAACGGGCCGTCTATTACCACAATCCGGGAGTTTTCATCAAGATACACCCGGGATTTTCCCGCCACGGGACCGACCTTTTTGATAAAATGGAGGACAAGGTTAAGGTCTTCGTTTTCCAGGGCCAAAATATTCTGATTTGATTCCAAAAAACGGAAAAACCCGTCGGTTCTTCTGAAATACCATTGATAGTCGGTAATATTTTTATTTTCCCTTAGTTCAATAAAAATATACCCCGGAAATATGCCCCGGGTGGTATGAGTCCAAACCCCCTTACGGCGTATATCCAGGGTCCGTTTGGGAAAGTAGATTTCCACCGGCAATTCGGGATAGAGGTTCTTAAAAAGTCTGATATACCGTTCCTCGGCTCTGGTCTTTATCTGAGCCGTATAATACTTCATGAGAGGTTAATACCACAAAAAATCCCCTTCCGCAATATTAGGCGGCTGCCCATTGCGGATAGTTGAAACAATCCTATAGGAATCCTTTTTTTTGCCGATAGTAAAAAAGGAGGCTCCTATGGGTTTTATAAAGCGGGGATATGTTCCTGCCTTGCTATTGTTTTTGTTGGCACCTCAGGTTTTCGCCGCTAATATTTCTTTTCTTGTCATAGAAACGGGGGTCCGGGAGGGGAGTCCGGTTAATGAATCCTCAAATCTCTGGGAAAACACCCTCCTGGATGTATTTTTTGATGCGGGGTATATCGTCAGTAACGCCCCCATGATGAGGCTGCCTGATTTCCAGGATAAAGAAATTCCCGACGAAGTCCGGGGAAATCTGGAAGATGCCGTCCAGGGAGGAGCCGATTTTTTTGTATTGGCCCTCCTGGACTATCAGGGGGCTGCTGCTGTTAATTCTCCAAAAATAAAACCGCAAGGAGTATCGTTGCGGCTTTTTAGCACGGATCCTTATAAATTTTTATATGAACAGTCGTATTCCGCTCTGACCCAATCCCCGGGCTATGATGAATTGGCCAATGCGAAACGTATTGTCCGAATGATAATATCCCATTTGGGAGATAGATGAGCCGGTTTTTTAAACTTGTTTTACGAGGAAGGGTAGGTAAAATATGAAAAAAATTCGTATGACGATAGGTGTCATGGTTGCTTCGGTTTTTTTTGTCAGCGCTTCCATATGGGAAGGAGCCGCCGTAGTCGCCCCGGGGAATGAACTGCCCCATGAGGGGTATTTTGTGGCTACCAATTCTTTCCCCCCCAATACGGTGGTATATATGACCAACCTTGACAGCGGAAAGACCGTCCAGGCCGTTATCACGGCTCCGCTCGATTCGCCGGTCCTTCTTGCCATGCTTTCCCGGGATGCCGCCCAGGCCATGGGTATCCAGGATCAATCCATAACCAGGGTCAGGATAATCCGGCCCGGTGAATCGGCGATAGCTTCCCGTTTTGCCGAAGGCATATACCCCGAAGGAGCGGCGGCAATGAAGGGTCTGGAGCAAGATCAGGGGGTTTTCTTATTATCACCGGAAATTCAGGATAAGGCCGCCGATGTCCCCATACCGGAGGAATTCGCCGCCGGAGCGTATTCCCGGTATGAAGATCTCCCCGACGCCGTGGTAAACGAGCCTCCACCGTCAGAATCCCCGGAAACCCTACCCCGGGCTCAGTATCCCACCGATCCCCTGGAAGGGTATGAGCTGTCTTTAATTCCCGCTGAAGAACGCCCTCCGGCGGAAATCGCCGGTTCCTGGCTGCTTCCCCCGGAAGCGGAAATAGCTGCCCTGGGTTCCTCCGTTTCCGAGCCCCCCGCTGAGGTGGAGATAGACCCCTCCCTGATTATACCCTCCTGGGAAGCTATGGAAACCGCCGCATCCCCGGTTCAGCAAACTTCCGCTCAGAGCGGAGAAGGGCTCTTTTTTTCCGTACCGGTGATTACTTCTCTGGAAAAAGGAAGATACTACCTCCAGTTACGGGCCTTCGGCCGGATCGAATTGGTAGAAGCGGAGTTATCAAGGATAGGAAAAAATTATCCCCTTGCCGTTCAACTGTCGGAGGGATCCAACGGCTCCGTATACCGTATCCTGTTAGGTCCGGTTAGTTTGGGGGAAAGCGGCGCCCTGCTGCAACGGTTTAAAAGCATCGGATACGGGGACGCCTTTATTCGACAGGGGATATATTAGCGGAGCCTTTCCCAAAACCCGGTTTGTTTCGGGAAAGGCCTCCCTCATGTATATTTTCCGTGGCAGAATTTGTACTTTTTTCCGCTGCCGCAGGGGCAGGGGTCGTTTCTTCCTACTTTAGGGTAAGCCCTAACCACGGTGGCCGCCTCAGGTTGGGATTTTACCGAAGGCCCCGGAGCGGTTTCTCCGCCCCCTTGTCCCGTCCCTGATGAAAAGGCCGCCAAACTGCCGTGGGATTGGACCGTCGCGGTGGGCCTGCCCCGCCATTCCCGCTCTCCCGCGGCTTGGATCCGTACCAAATGTACCCGGGAGGCTATTTCCTCCCGAATCATATCGATCATGGTATCGAAGATCTGGAATCCTTCTATTTTGTATTCCGTCAACGGGTTTTTTTGTCCGTAACTGCGAAGATACACCGCCTCCCGCAGTCCTTCCATATTTTCCAGGTGGTCCAGCCATTTACGATCTATGGCCTGAAGGTATTGCATTCGGATAAAGGCGTTTAAATTAACGGTCCCTACCAGGTTTTCCTTTTCACCCAGGTCCTTTTCCAGCTCCCCGATGATCCGTTCCTCCAGGGACTCCGGGCTGGTCTCCCCTCCGTCAATTTTAAGGGTATAACCGAACTTCTCCTTGAGGTAATTGCCCAGTTCCTTAATGACGGCGGCCTGGTCCCGGCGTTGGGACGCGCGATAGGTTTCCAGGGCGCCCTTTACCATGGAAAGGGTGGCATCGTTTACCCGGTCTTTGAGGTCGGTATCCCGCAATATGGCGTCCCGTTGTTCATAAATATACTTTCGCTGCTGGTTAAGGACGTCATCGTATTCCAGGAGGTGTTTACGGATTTCAAAATTCCGCTCCTCCACCTTTTTTTGGGCCTTTTCGATACTTTTATTGAGCCAGGGATGATAGATAGGTTCCCCCGGCTCCATGCCGATTTTGGACATGAGGTTTTTGATATTGGATCCGCCGAAAAGCCGCATGAGATCATCGTCCATAGAAATAAAAAATTTTGACCTTCCCGGATCCCCCTGCCGGCCTGAACGGCCCCGAAGCTGGTTATCAATACGCCTGCTTTCATGCCGTTCGGTGCCGATCACGTAGAGCCCCCCCAGGCTTTTCACTTCCTCGTAATCCTTTTTCCATTTTTCATATTCCGCCTTGAGAACTTCGGCGTATTTTTCCGGACTTGCCCCGGTTCCCGCTGTTTTCCGGGCCCGGTGTTCCGGGTTACCTCCCAGCTTTATATCCGTACCCCGGCCCGCCATGTTGGTGGCAATGGTAACCGCCCCTTTGGCCCCGGCTTCGGCGATGATCCCCGCTTCCCGGGCGTGGTTTTTGGCGTTTAACACCTCGTGGCGGACTCCCCGCCGGGTGAGGAGGGCGGAAATTTTCTCTGATTTTTCGATAGAAACCGTCCCCACCAGCATGGGCTGGCCCCTCCGGTGGGCTTCGGCGATTTCCTCGCAGAGGGCGCTGAACTTTTCCCCCTCGTTGAGGTATACCACATCGTCTTCGTCATTCCGGGCTACGGGAAGGTTGGTGGGGATCACCACCACATCCAGGTTGTAGATCTTGCTGAATTCCACCGCCTCCGTGTCGGCGGTTCCGGTCATACCGGAAATTTTTTCATAGAGCCGGAAGTAATTCTGAAAGGTGATGGTGGCCATGGTCCGGTTCCGCTGGGCGATTTTTATCCGTTCCTTGGCCTCAATGGCCTGGTGGAGCCCGTCGGAATACCGCCGGCCGTGGAGGATCCGGCCGGTAAATTCATCCACTATCTGAACCTGTCCGTCCTGAACCACGTAATCCACGTCGATGTGAAAGAGCTTATGGGCCCGCAGGGCCTGGGTAAAATAGTGGAGGTATTCAAAATTTTCCTCATCCACAATGGCCCCTTTAATCAGGTTCCGTTTATGGAGGATCTCCTCTATTTTTGCCAGCCCGTTGTTGCTGAAAGAGACCCCCTTGTTTTTTTCGTTCAGCTTATAATCGCCGATAACTTCCTCCCCCTGGGCCTCATCGGGGTATTCTCCGTCCTCTTTCTTTTTAACTTCCTCCAGAGAACCTAACAGTTTATCCACCTCCGCATATTTAAAGGTATCATCCTCGGCGGCGCCGGAGATGATAAGGGGGGTTCGGGCTTCGTCGATGAGGATGGAGTCGATTTCATCCACCACACAAAAGGCATGTCCCCGCTGAACCCGGCCTTCCAGATCCCAGCGCATATTATCCCGCAGGTAATCGAAACCGACTTCGTTATTGGTTCCATAGGTTATATCACAGCGGTAGTTCTGTTTCCGCCGTTCATTGTCCATGTCCGAAAGGATGGTCCCAACGGTTAAGCCCAGGTAGGTAAAAACCGGCCGCATCCATTCGGTATCCCGTTCGGCAAGGTAATCGTTAACGGTTACGATGTGAACCCCTTTGCCGGGTATGGCGTTAAGGTATGCCGCGGCAACGCTCATCAGGGTTTTACCTTCGCCGGTTTTCATTTCTACAATCTTGCCCTGATGGAGCACAATGGACCCCAGTACCTGTACGTCGTAGGGCCGCTCCCCCAGGTTCCGCCGGGCCGCTTCCCGGGCCAGGGCAAACGCCTCCGGCAGCAGGGAGTCCAGGGATTCCCCTGCCTGGTACCGTTCCCGGAACCGGGCGGTCATCCGGGGATATGCTTCTCCCGGTAGAGCGGCCGCCCAGACTTCTTTTTCATTGACCCCGTGCAGGATAGGCAGCAGGGCCTTAAGATCCCGCTCGTGTTTGGAACCGAACAGGAGTTTAACCATATTTTCCAACATACTGGTAATGTAACGCTTTACCCGGCAGAGTGACAAGCGTCCCCGGTCCCCGGCGGGTCATGCCCCGCTTTGCGGGAATTCCGCGGGAATTTTGGTATTTTTTTTGGAAAACTATTGTTTTTTTCCCGGGATTGTAGCAAACTGAATGAGAGTGGCGGGTAAAAAACCGCCCGTGTTGCTGCCATACTGAGCCCGCAGGGAGGCAAAAAGGAAGCTATGACCCATACCTCATCATTCTATCCCCACTCCTCCATTTTTACTTCTTCATTGTT
>JAISOO010000061.1 GCA_031275595.1 Spirochaetaceae bacterium
CGGGCCGCACCGAGCGGATCTGCAGGCCGATCGCTCGGAGCTTGGCCTGGGCTTCGGGGAGTTTGCCCTCGGCGGCGGGCAGGACGAGGAATTCGGCGGCGGTCAGCGCCGGGGTGGCCAGGTCGGGGTCCTGGGCCAGGGCAGCCAAAGCCGCTATGGCGGCAAAGATAATTGTGTGTTTCATGTTTTTCATCATCACACCTCCTTATTGATAGGTTACGGTAAAGGTTACGGCCTTGGCGTATTCCACGCCGCCGGTGGTTACGAAGACCGTCAATTCGTGATTCTTAATCGAAAGTTGTTTTGCGGTCCGGGTGAAGGTATTGCCGGTTTCTCCCTGTATAACGTTGTCCAGTTTCCACCGGTACCCGGTAAAGGAACCGCCGACGGATACGGTTATCGGGGTGTCGGCGGACCAGGACAGATTCTGGGTTCCGTTCAGGATGATGGTCTCGTCCTGGGGCAGGCCGGTAAAGCTGACCGTTACCTGGGCGGTAGGCGCCAGGGGGGTCTTGGAGACAGTTTCCCCGAAGCTCTTGTTGGGGTTCGGGAACGCATTGTCCACTGCCCTAACCGTAAAGGTGTACGCTGTTTTGTTGGTAAGCCCCGTGGCGGTATAGGTCCCCGCGCCTTTGGCAACGGTGCCGCTGCCGTTGCCGGGGGTCCAGGTGATTTCAATGGAGGCCAGATCCGCGTCTGTGGGATCGGTCCAGGTGAGGGTTACGCTTGTATCGCCGGGGGTTCCGGTAAGACCCGTCACTTCGGCAGGGGGCTAAAGGTCGGAGTTAAGCGAACTGCTTGGGGTTGCCACGGCGGTTTCCCCGGCGTTCAGGTTCCCCGCGGCGTCCTTCGCTTTAACCGTGAAGGTGTACTCGATCCCGTTGGTCAGGCCGGTAATGATCTTGCTGTTGGCCCGGTCCGCCCTGGTGGATTTGGTGACGGTTTCAGTGCCGCCGCTTCCGGCGGTCCAGGTAATTACGATAGAAGCCAGGTCCGCATCCGCCGGGTCGGTCCAGGTGAGCCGTACTATCCATTTGCCGGGGACAGCGGTAAGGCCGGCCACGGCGGCGGGGGGCGCGGTGTCCGCCGGGGTATGGGTAGTTGTTTCCCCCTCGCTCTTGTTCCCCGACGCGTCTACCGCCTTCACGGTAAAGGTGTACTCGGTCCCGTTGGTCAGGCCCGTGGCGGTATAGGTCTCCGCGCCTTTGTCCACGGTTGCACTGCCGTTACCGGAACTCCAGGTGATTTCAATGGAAGCCAGGTCCGTGTCCGCCGGATCGGTCCAGGAGAGACTTACCTGCCCGTTGCCGGGGCTTCCGGTCAGGCCGCTTACCTTGGCCGGGGGCGTGGTGTCCGCGGCCTCCGCCTTTTCGAGGGTCAGGTTTTGGCCCGTCACGTTTTCGGCGGAAACGGTAACGCTCAGGGTGCCGTTTGCATAGCCTTCAAGAGACGCCTCGATGGTGTAGGTCCCGGCGGGTACGCCGCTGATGGTATACGCTCCGTCCGCCCCGGCGGTAACCGCCGAGCCCAGGGGCGTGCCGTCCTTTTTAATCGAGACTGAAGCGTCTGCGGCGCCGGCCCCGTCGCTGGTGCTGATGACGCCGCTTACGGTGTAGGTAACCGTACCGGTCTTAACCAGGGTCAGGTCCTTGCCCGTTACGTTGCCGGCTACGGCAAAGGCGGCAATCGTGCCGGTGTCGTAGCCCTCAAGGGTCACCCGGATGCCGTAGAGCCCCTCGGCAACGTTGCTGATGGTATAGGCGCCGTTTGCGCCGGCGCTTGCCGGGGAGCCGCTGGCCGCGCCGTCCGCGGTAAGCTGAACCGACGCGCCTGCGGCGCTAGCCCCGTCGCTGGTACTGATAGTACCGCTTACGGTGTAGGTGTCCGCCGGGGGATCGGTGGTCCCATTGCCGCAGGAGGCAGCGAGCAGGACGAGCGCCGCCAGGACCGCCCCAAGGGAACGAGAAAAGGCAAGATTTTTTAAGGGATTACGGGGGGGGGGGGGGGGGGGTAAATGATACCGTATATTTCGGTATATTGTCAAGGAAAATTTTCACAAAGTTTCTCCTTTGGGAATCTGTGCAAACTTTTGGTTTGGTACAAAATCCCTTCATTTTAACTGTCCGCCAACGGCGGATAGAAAATAATACCATGAATAATAAAAAAGTGCAAAATAAAAAGGCAATAATAGCCGGGTACCGTATTTTTCAGTTTAAAATTACCCCGTTTCTTTTCCTTGACCTGAAATACAGAATAGGGTATTTTTATGAGAGATGCCCATTATCTAAAGGAACGGAAAAACATGATACAATTCTATTTTTTGTCTATAGTTTTTAACGCCGCCGCGGGATATTGCCTGATTACCGCCGGGGAAGAGGGAACCATGGAACCCAGCCTGCGGTCTTCCCTGCAGAACGAGACCTTCCATCTTATCCTGGGTATCCTTGCCACGGTAACCGGCTTGTTAAAGCTCCTGTCCGCGGTTCAGGGGGATGTTCCGGTGCTGGGGGACCTCCTCCCCGCATTGGTCGGATTCGCCACCGGGTTTATCCTGCTTTTTGACTATTACCGCAGCCGGACTACCATAGTATCGGCGCTGTCCGAAAGACTGGAGGGGCTTTTATCAAAAAATAAAAAGTGGATAGGCTTTCTTTCCCTTGCGGTCGCGGGGCTCCACTTTTTGTTTCCCACGGTACTTTTCCTCTAAGGGGCGGATATTTTGCGTAAATCCATTGCCGGCATAGCGGCGGAAGGGGGCAGAATTTTTATTGCCCGGCGGCTTCCCGGCGGTGATATGGGGGGTAAGTGGGAATTCCCCGGAGGCAAGGTAGAGGAAGGGGAATCCGATGAGGAGGCCCTTATCCGGGAATATGACGAAGAATTCGGGGTTCCCATCAGGATCGGCGCCCTTTTAGGAACCGCTTCCTTTGAACATCAGGGCTGTGTCTGTATCTTAAACGCGTACCGGATCTATTTTGCAAGCCGTTCCTTTAACCTTACGGAACATACCGAATGGCGATGGGTAAGCCTAAAAGAAATCGAAAAAATCGACTTTGTGGAGTCCGATCGTAAACTTATCCCCGCTTTAAATTTAAAACTGCACCTTTAAGGAGAGCCCCGTATCCAGAGCCGCATACCCGGCGCCGGCGGAGTCGAATTCAGACCTGGCCTCGGCGCCGCTCTGCCAGATCTCTAATGATTCTCCCCGGCTTCCCCTGATACGGCGGTACCCGCAATAGAGGGACAATAAAACCCGTTGGTGGGGGGAAAAGACCACTTCCCCCCGGGGTTCAAGCATAATCCCCCCGGATACGTAATCATTGTATTGTACCCCCTTTATTAAATGATCATCCCGGGCCTTACAGAAAATAACGGGACCCATTTGGAAAGAGAAACTCAGGGTAAAAAAATCAAAAAGGGGAATGTCCAGGGAATAACCCAGCAAGGTAAAGATCAGCCATTCCTGGGAATAGGCGATTGCCGGTCCGTAGACCATCGTTTTTTCGATTGATTCATCCCAGGGCTCATATATACCGGTACCGGTTCTTTCCGCATATTGATAATACCCATCCTGGGCGGTCCATTTAAAACGCATATAGGAAAGACCGATAAAACTTTTTAAAAAGGGGCCTGTCTTAAAGGGAAGGGGAAGGGATATGCCGGTGGAAAAATCTATTAAGAGGACCCCCTTGGTATAGTTGTCATGGGAAGAAAAATGGGTAAGATCATTATTATTAACGATCGACATCCAGTCTCGGTCTTCCATGCTGCCGGTTTGGCGGGGAATCCCGAATTTTACCAGGAGTTCGCCGAAAAATCCGAGTTTTTCCCCGGGATCCCGCCGGGAAAACGACAGGGCGGAACCCACATAAAAGAGAGGCTTCAAATCCCAGAGTAATTGGCTTAAATATACATCGCTGTTTTCATATTTATATACGATTTCTTCCCCCTGGCCGTATAAAAAACCGGTAGAAGCGCCCACGGAGAAGGTATAGGGGAATTGCCGGGGAACCGGGGCTTCCGTTTCCGCCACGAGGGGGGCTGCCGCAAGGAATACATACAATATGCTGACGAAGAACACAAAAAGGGGTATAGTTCTCATTATATGAGAATAGGTGTATCTTTGCATTATGGTCAAGCGCTGATTATCACGGGCCTTTTCCTGTTTGGCCTGGGGGCCTGCGCCAGGACTTCGGAGGCCCTTCCGGTGCTTCCCCCCTCCACCCATCCCTTATCCCGTTCCCTTATCGGCTATGGGGTGATCAGCGCTTCCTATACCCATGTGTTTGACGAACCGCTGGAGAGGGCGGTTTCCCTGGGTTACCTGCGGAGGGGGGCCATAGTGGAGGTTCTGGAACGCCGGTTCGTGAATAGCCGGGAACGGGCGGAGCCCTGGGTGCTGGTGGGCGGCGATTACCGGGGCTGGATCAGGGAAGGGGCCATACAGATATATGATAACAGGGCCCAGGCTCAAACCGCGGCGGGGACCATGCATCAATGAAGCTCCCCCTGGCATGGATCGTCCCCCCGGCCGCGGGGGCCCTTATTGGGTATGTTACCAACATGGTGGCCATTAAGATGCTCTTCCGGCCCCTTAAAGAGGTACGGTTCCTGGGTATCCGGCTTCCCTTTACGCCGGGCATCCTGCCCCGGCAGCGGCATAAACTGGCGGATAATATCGGCGCCATGGTCGAGCGGGAACTCCTTACCCCGGAGATCCTCAAGGCCCGGCTCCGCCGGGAGGAGGTCCGCAGGAGCCTGGAGGATTCCATCTCCCGGTACACGGAAAAAATGACCGCCGCCCCCCTGGGGCGGTTTTTCTCCCCCTCCGGGGAAGGGGAGGGCTCCGGTATCCCCTTCCTCCGCTTCCTGATTGGAAGCCTTGCCGCTTCCCCGGTCCTGGGATCGGCCCTGCGGGAGATCCTCATAAGCCTGGCGGGACAGGCCGGGAACTACAGCCTCCGGGATATTCTGGGTGAGGAAGCCCTTGGGGTCCTGGAAAGGTACCTGCAAAAAAATCTGGGGGAGCGGATCCGCCGGTCCGCTCCGGGGATCTCCGCCCACCTGGTTCCCGCGGCAAAGGCGATCTTCCCCGGTGCGGCGGCGGCCTTTATTCATTTTCTTGAAAAAAAAGAAACCCATGAGCTTTTGGAGATCCATGGCCGGGTGTTTCTGAGCAACGCCATCCTCCGCCTGAACGTGTTCCAGCGTTTTTTTATTTCCGCCGGCCAGTATGACAAGACCCTTAACGAGCGGATGCCGGAGATTATCGATGATCTTATCCGGCAGCTTGATACCTTACTGGCCGATCCGGAGGTCCGGCGGCGGATTATCGCCCTTATGGATGAAAGGGTCCAGGCCTGTCTGGCCGGGGAGGACAGCTCGGAGCGGCTCGCCCGGTTCTGTACCGGCCTGGTGACCGCTAATCCGGACCGTCCCCTGGGGGAGTTCATGCAGTCCTTTGTCCGGGGGGATCTATCGGGCCTTTGGCCGCTTCTGGGGGGCCGTATTTCGGCATGGATGCAAAGAGACGGAGCCCAAAAGTGGGAAGAAACCCTTATCCGCGGGGTAGAACGGTTTCTCGAAAAACACAGGGACTCCAAGCTGGGGGACCTCCTTTCCATAGATGGTGAAAAAAAGAAAAAGCTGGACGGCCTTTTGTGTGATAAGCTCCTTGCCCTGGTGGATGAGCAGAGTACGGCGATCCTGGAAACCATCAATATAAGGACCCTGGTCCGTGAACGGATCGATTCCCTGGACATGCTCGTGGTGGAACGGATCGTGCTGGATGTGATGGCCCATCAGCTCCAATGGATCAACGTTTTCGGCGCCATCCTGGGGGCCCTGATCGGTATATTCCAGGCGGTCTTTTCCTGGTTTTTACGGTAGCGGCTTTAATTTAAAATTTATATACTATACCGATGGTAATAACCGTATATGTGATCTGAAAGCATTCACTCTGCTCTTGACCTTTTCTCCACTCTGATTCATACTGATCCTGTTTCCCGCTCCATAGGCAATTATGCCTGCTTGGTCAAGAGGAGCTATCTTTAGGTAAAGGAGTCGATGAAGTGCCCTGCGGAAGAAAGCGCAAACTTAGAAAAATT
>JAISOO010000141.1 GCA_031275595.1 Spirochaetaceae bacterium
TTCATCCGTCAGATATTCCTCAAAAACATCCCGCAAATCATAGGATATATTCAGAAGCCCTTGCGCTCCTCCAATGATTTCTGTTATAGTTTTCATAACGAGAGTCTCCTTGTTTGAACACCGGTTCATTCGTCAATCGCCGGACCGGCCGTTTCTTCCCCCCATTCGGCGAGTTTACGGTGCAGGGTTTTGCGGCCGATGGCCAGGACCTCGGCGGTTTTGCTTTTATTGCCCTTTTGGGCGGAGAGGGTATCCCGAATAATGATCTTTTCCGATTCCTCCAGGGTGGTCCCCAGGGGAATGCGGATCCAGCCGTCGTCGCTTTTCGCCCGCAGGGTCGGGGGCAGGTCCTCTTCGGTAATTATCGGCCCCTTGGTCATAACCACGGCGCTTTCCATACAATTCCGCAGTTCCCGGACATTCCCCGGCCAGTCATAACCGTAAATGGCGGCCCGGGCTTTTTCGTTAATACCCTCCACGGTTTTACCGTTTTCCTGGGCGAATTCCTTTAAAAAAGCGGTGATTAAGAGGGGCAGGTCGTCCCGCCGTTCCCGTAAGGGGGGAACCAGGATATTTACCACATTGAGGCGGAAGTAAAGATCCTCCCGGAAATTCCCCTTTTCAATTTCGGCCTTGAGGTCCTTATTGGTGGCCGCCACGATTCGGACATCACTTTCAATCGTCTCCTCCCCCCCAACTCGCTCAAACCGCTTTTCCTGGAGGACCCGCAAAAGTTTAATCTGGATATTTTGATCGATTTCGCCAATCTCATCCAGGAAAAGGGTCCCCTCATGGGCAAGCTCAAAGCGCCCCCGCTTACGGGCCACCGCTCCGGTAAAACTGCCCTTTTCATGGCCGAAAAGTTCGCTTTCTAGGAGGCTCGCCGCCAGAGCCGCGCAATGGACCTTAATGAGGGGCTTGTCCCTGCGGGGGGAAAGCTGATGAATCGCGTCGGCCACCAGTTCCTTTCCCACCCCGGATTCGCCGGTGATTAAAATAGATGCCTTGGTAGGCGCTACCCGGCGGATCGTGTCAAAAACCTTCCGCATGGGATTGCTGGTACCGATGATGGCTTCAAAGGTTTTTTTCTGTTCCAGTTCTTCTTCCAGCCGCCGGTGCTTGAGGATCAATTCCCTGCTTTGCAGGGCCCGCTTAACCAGGAGGGAAAGGTGGTCCAGGTTGACCGGTTTGGTGAGAAAATCGTAGGCCCCGTTCCGCATAGCCGTCACGGCATTTTCCACGGTGCCATGGCCGGTCAGTACGATCACCGGAATTCCCGGGGTTTCGGAAACAATCCGTTTTAAAAGTTCCTCCCCGTTTAAGCCGGGCATCCTGAGGTCGGTGATCACCAGGTCTATATCCCCTTTCTGGAAACTCTTTAATCCCCCGTCTCCGTCCGGGGCGGTTTCCACGACATATCCATCCATGGCAAGAAAATCCGCAAGTCCCTCCCGGATATTTTTCTCATCATCCACTACGAGGAGTTTGAATCTCATTCGCCGCCTCCATAGGCAATAAGCCGCCGTTCCTTGGGGGGCAGGGGCAGGGAAATGATAAAACAGGTCCCCTCCCCTTCCCGGGATTTAACGGTAATTTCCCCCTGGTGCTCCCGGATTATCTTGAAGACCAGGGTCAGCCCCAGACCGGAACCGTTTTCCTTGGTGGTAAAATAGGGCTCAAATATCTTTAAGCGATTATCCTCCGGAATACCGATACCGGTATCGGAAACACTGATCTGGATTTCCGCGTCCTTGGTTTCGGTTTTTATGGTCAGGGTTCCTCCCTGGGGCATAGCGGCTATGGCGTTTTTAATTAAATTGAGCAGCGCCTGTTTCATAAATCGCTCGTCCACATCAACCAGGGGAAGGTTCTCTCCCGGTTCCAATACATATTTAATATGGGCTTCTTCCAGCTCATAACCCACAAATTTGATAAGCTCTTCAATAATTGTATTGATATTCCCTTCCCTGAATTCCATGTTCATGGGACGGACCGCGAAAAGGAAATCCACCACAATGCGGTTAAGGCGGTCAATTTCCTCGTTAATCACGGCGATATATTTATCCAGAAGGTTAAAATACTCCATCGGCTGCTGGCCTATATGATCCTGCCCCGCGGGGTGGGCATTGATAAACATCTCCCGGTTGGCGGACAGAGCCTTTTGAATCAATTGAATATGGATGGAAAGGGAACCCAGGGGATTTTTTATCTCATGGGCAACCCCGGCGGCCAGGGTGGTGAGGCTGGCAAGATTTTCGGCCCGCCGCAGTTTTGCTTCCTTGGCCCTCTTTTCGGTAATGTCTTCTATATAGATAAGGGAACCGGTTACCTGATGATCCCGTACCAGGGGGAGGACCCCAATACTGAGCAGCCGCTGAGTCCCCTTAACCTCGATATCAAATTCCCGTTCTTCAACCCGGTCTCCATTTACCAAGGTTGTCTCCAGGAAGTCGGCCACCTCTTCATTCCGTACGGAAATCCATATGGGGGTATTCTCCTGTTCATAATTCACGGGGATAAAACGTTCCGCTAATTTATTGACCAGGATCAGGTTGTGTTCGGTATCACAGACCAGGATCCCCTCGGAAAGGGAATCCAGCACCGTCTCAAGCCGATCTATTTCCGCAGCCGTGGAAAAGAGAAGCGCCTGGATCTGCTCCATGGTCAGTTTGTTTATCTTTTGTAAAGCCCTTCTGATAAAATGTCTCATACCTGTTCCATTTGCCTTTCTCCATCCCATAGCAGCGTCCCGGGATGGAGTTCGATCATTTCCCGCCTCAGTTCCGTAAAAAGCCGTTCCAGGGCAAGGGCGGCTTTTTGATTAAATATCCTCACCGCCTCTTCCGCATCCTTGACCCGGCCCTTCCATATATCCCGATAGGCAAGTTCCCCGGGCAGGGAAGCTTCCCCCTTAAAACTTTCGGACAGGAGCGCAAGGAGCTGGCCCAAAAAACGGGAAAAAAGCTCCGGGGTTTCAAAATTACCCGCCTCGGCGAGGACGGCGGCGACAAGAGTTTTGGTATCCGTCACCGGCCTTCCCAGGTTTCCCTGTTCCGCGATGGGCGCGGTAAATCCGCCCAGAACCACCAGTTCCCGGGGGCTGACGGCAAAGCCCCGTTTCCGTAAGCCCACCACCGTGGAGGCGGCAAGGGAGGCGGTAAAAAAAGCCGCCAGGGGATAGAGTTTTGCCATGGTAACCGGGAGGAAGGAATCAAGATATGCGGTAAGGAGCCCCCTCTGCCCGGAGGCCGGGACCGTGCTTTTTGTTCCGGTCCAGGTCTCCCGGAATACCCGGCGGATCACCCCTCCCTCGACGGCGGCATCCCGGGGGAAAAACCGATAGGGCCGCAGCCGGGATACGATGGTGGGGATCAACGATTCGGGACGGGCGCAGGTAAACAAGATGGTAACCGTCCGCGGGGGTTCCTCCAGAATTTTCAGGATCGAATTACGGGCGCTTTCCTGCATACGGTCGGCGTTTTCGATGATAAGGAATTTATGTTTTCCCGCCGGAGCCAAACGGCTCCAATAAGCGGCCCGCCTTATATGGGAGACGGGAACCGTTTCGCTTATGCCCTCGGCCTCGAGTTTCAAGGCAGTGCTCAGGATCCGGTCGTTTATCTTTTTTAAGGCATCCCCCTTAGCATTCCCCTCCCCCGAGGCCGCTTCCGGATCGGGAGGGAGGGCGATGACCAATTCGTCCAGATTCTCCTCCAGGGCAAGGATATGTTCCTTAAGATTCCCCAGGGGATCATCCTCCCAAAGAACCGGAGAAAACCGGGCCAGGAGTTTCCGGACCGAACGGATAAAAAGCAGCCGCACCGAAACCGTTTCCGGTTCCCGGTTAAAGGCCGCCGCCGCCGCCGCGATCTCCGCGGAAAAAAGACGGAAACCAAAGAGGAGTACATCCGGGTTGGTAAGGGTCCGGTGATGTAAACAGGCGGCGCAGGAGCAATTCCAGGGGGCGCCGGGATTTTCGCAGGAGAGAACCCGGGCAAGTTCCAAAGCCGCGGTTCCCTTTCCCGATGCGGGGGGGCCGAAGAAAAGCAGGGAAGGCGCCAGCGCCCCGGCGCTTATATCCCGGGTCAACTGAAGAATTCCGGGCTGGCCCAAAACATTCTCAAACATGGCTTCCCCAGGCTCCCAAAAAACTCACCACCGACCGGTGTACCTCCCCAATGACCGGCAGGAGAAAACGGGCAAAAAAACTCTTTTCCAGGAGCAGGTTCTTATCAAAAAGGGGTTGTATGTCGATCACAAAGAGCACCAGGGCTATCAGGGTAATTCCCTCAAGCAAACCAAAAAAAATCCCTAAAAAACGGTCGAATCCGCCCAGTTTAACCCTGGTAATAATATCCTTGATAATATGTTCCAATATTCTTATCCCCACAAAAGGAATTAGAAAGAGTATTACAAAGGCAAGAAGCTCGGGAATGATCCCCACATTTTCCAGATACTTTTCCCGGATAAAAAGCCCCCCCCTTTTGTAGAAAAAAACCGCGGAAAGGGCTCCGGTGACCACCGAGGCCATGGACAAAACTTCTTCGATAAATCCCCGGAGGGCACAACGGATGACCAGGATCAGAATCAGGGCGATAAAAATAATATCAATGGGCTCCAGGCTTATCATACGGACGGCGGAGGTTTCATCCATTGTTTTTTTCCTCTAACAGGGCCATCATCTCCCGAACAATCGACGCCGCCCCATCCTGCGCGCCGATTTTTGCCGAGGCCCGGGCCATGGCGGCCCGTTTCTCCTCGTTTTGGGCGATAGATAAAACCGTTTCCGCCAGGGCGTGGGGGGAAACCCCTTCCCCCGAAAGAACCGCCGCGGCCCCGGCTTTTTCAAAAAACCGGGCATTTTCCACCTGATCCCCCCTGGTTCCGGACCCGCTTAAGGGGATCAGCACCATGGGCCTGCCCAGGGCGGCGCACTCCCAGATAGTTCCCGCCCCGCTCCTGCCCAGGACCAGCTCGGAAGCGGCGAGTACCTGGGGCATCTCCCCCTTAAAATACGGATAGGGCCGATACCGTTCCGAGGGGGCAAGATCCCAGGCGGCATTTTGCCCGGTTTGGTGTACCACGATATAGGGCTTGGTAAGTTCCGCGAGGCAGGTACGAACCAAATCGTTTATTTCCCTGGCCCCTTGGCTTCCCCCTAAAACAAGGAGGATCCGCTCCCCCTCAGTAATCCCCAAAAAAGCCCGGCCCCGGGCGGCATCGGCTTTGCGGAATTCAGGACGGATGGGGTTCCCGGTAAGACGGATCCGGTCTTTATACCTTGGAGGCAGAAAAACCGCCGTATTTTCGTAGGCGGTGAATATCCTTTGGGCAAAGCGGGTATTGATCCTGGTTGCCAGACCGGGGCTGAGGTCCGATTCATGGGTACAGAGGGGGATACGGAGGGATGCCGCGGCAAGACAGGGGGGAACGCTTACAAACCCTCCCTTGGAAAAAAGCAGATCCGGCTTTTCCCGTTTTAAAATTTTCCGGGCGGCAAAAAATCCCGCCAAAACCTTAAAAACATCCAGAAAATTGCGGAGAGAAAAATAACGCCTGAATTTACCTGCGGGGATCCCAAAAAATTCAATCCCCCCTTCCTCGACGATGGACCTGTCCAGCCCTGTACAGGAGCCTATCCAAAAAATACGGCAAAAATCCTGCCGCCGCAGGTAGACGGCCACGGCCAGACCGGGATAAATATGCCCCCCGGAACCGCCGCCGGTAAAAGCGATCTGCATCATAGATTAAGGGTATATGAATTTAAGACTTTTCGCAATTGTTATAGCATGAACCCTGCAAGACAATAAATTAGAAATGAGCCGCACACGATTCGAACGTGTGACCC
>JAISOO010000027.1 GCA_031275595.1 Spirochaetaceae bacterium
GGTGGGAATGTAGTAGATGGTCCTATAAAACGGGATGAGCCTGAGTTTCTGGTTCATCAGCATGGCCACCGCCAGGGCGAAGATCAGTTTGAGGGGCACCGAGATAAAAACAAAACGGAGGGTAACAAACAGGGAATTAAGGAACCGGGTGTCCCGGGGATATTCGGCGTTTCCCGCAAACATCACCGAAAGATTCCGCAGCCCTATCCATTTGGGGGGCTGCAGGATGTCGTATTGGGTAAAGGACAGGTACAGGGAATAGATCATGGGGTACAGGGTGAGGATAAAAAAACCCAGGAGCCAGGGAACAAGAAAAACATAGGACGAGAGGTTCTCGCGGATTGATTTTCCCCGGTCGGCTGTTTTCATGCGGCGCTCCTCCCTGAAATCAAGGGGCCGGAGGGGGATAAGCGTCCCTCCCGGTCGATCATTTCTATAAAGATGGCCCGCTCCCGGGGGGATTGATTGGGGGTATGTACGGTGAGGTAGAGTTTTCCCTCCAGGGAACGGAACAGCATCCCGTGACCGCCGTCCCCTGAAAAGAGGGGTTCCCTCTGCTGCGTCCAGGGGCCGGTTATGAGCCCTGTTTCGGAGGCGGCCGTCCCGATACAGTACTTGCCGGCTTTATTAAAGGAAGACCAGAGCAAAAGAAGCCGGCCGTTTTCCGCCCGGTAAAGGCTGGGCCCGTCGGTAACATAGGCTCCCCGGGAGGGGCGCGTCCCCCCCGGGTTCCGCCTGAGGGGGCCGGTCCAGGGGGCCTCGCTGGCCCGGAAGAGGAGGGCCGGTTCCCCCGCCGCCGCCTTCAAATCCGCCGAAAGGGGGATCAGGTTTATCTCCCCGTCCCCTACCTGGGTCCATTCATGGCAAAAAACCATCCAGGGCCGCCCGGTTTTATCGATATACAGGGTCCCGTCAAGACATTCCCATGCGGGGGGTGTTACCGGACCGGCGCTCCAGGGGACAAAGGGCCCCCGGGGCGTTTCCCCCCGGAGTACCGCGGTTCCCCGGCGGCCTTCTTTGGGCTTGAAGGTGGCAAACATATAATACGATCCCCCATAGGGGTAGACTTCGGGGGCCCAGAAATTTCTAACCGACCAGAAATCCGCCGGGGGCCGGAAGGCGGGGAAGGGGCCCTCAAATTCGGTGAGGCTTCCGCCGCTGGTATAGACATCGAACCCCTGGCCCTCGTCATGCCAAATGTCCTTATCGGTGGAACCGAAGAGGTAATACCGGTTCCCCTCCCGGAGTACAAAGGGGTCTCGAATCTGGATATCCTGAATGTTCATCATAGACTGAAGGTATTCTACTACGGAATGAACCGGCCCGCTACTCATTTATTGCTGATTTATGTTCATATTTTGCGGGGGGCTAAGTTACCGTTCCGAAACGCCGAGGGGCTGTTCCCGGTATATTCCCTAAAGACCCGGTTAAAGGTGGTGAGGCTCCGGAAGCCGCAGAGGCAGGCAATGTCGATAACCGGCGTATCCGATTCGGTGAGGTACTCTTTTGCCCGGCTCAGGCGGGCCCGGGAAAGGTGCTCGTGAAAACCCAGACCGGTCTGCTCCTTCAAAAACCGGGTAAGGTAGTATTTGCTCAACCCCGCCGCTGCCGCCGCATCGTCCAGGCTGAGTTCCGGGTTTTCAAAATGGCGGTACACAAACGAAAAGATCTGTTCCAGATACCGGGTATGGTTTTTTTCGTTCCGGATCCTGCCCGCCGGGGAAACCCCTTCCCCGGGAAGGTTCCGCAGAAGCAGGGCGGCCAGTTTATAGAGCGCCGATTTAACGGCAAAGCGGTAACCCGGTTCCTTTTTTTGATATTCCCGGTCCATGTCCATCAAAAGGTCCTTTAGCGGGGCATAAAGGGCCGGGTCTACGGAGGGGCTCAACCGGGGGATCCTGCCAAAAATGGGCTGTCCCGGCCTCCGATCCTCCGCCAGGGTCAGGGGTTCGTCAAAAATCTCCCGGCCAAACTGAAAGATCCGTACCGACGCTTCGGGGCTGGGATCGGAAAACCCGTGGATCAGCCCCGTATCCACGATAAAAATATCCCCTTCCCCTCCATCCAGGGTTTTCCCGTTGATGAGCACCTGCACGGTTCCTTCCAGCACATAGAGGATCTCGATCTGGTTATGCCAGTGCAGGGGAAACCAGAAGGGTTTCCGGGGGCTGTCCATGGACAAAAAGGGGAAAGACCGGTTTACCAGCTCTTTTTGGTGAAAGGGCATCTGCTCCATCCTGCCATTCTACCATGTTTTTTGTTTTTTGGGGTGAATTTATATTCATAAAAGGGTATGAATAGGAGATGCCCTAAGCCAAGGGGCCTTAGGTTTTTACTCGGATTATGCGGAGAAGCCCATGGATATTTTAGCACGACTGCGGGAAACCGATGTCCCAAGCCGGGCCGGCGGGGTAAAACCCGGAACCGGAGGGGCCGCCCTGGACGAATTTATCCGTTCCGGGGTCAGATTCGTATCCTCCCATCCCCAAATCGAGGGGATCTACTACCGGGCGGTACAGGACCTTATGAACTGCGTGGTTCCTTCGGCCTCCGGGGGGGCCATGCTGATCGAAGGGGCCGTGTTTATCGGCGCCTGGCTGGAGAGTACGGGGACCATAAGTGCGGAGCTGCTCTCCCGGTTCTGTCCGGAAGCGGCCCGGGGAACCTTTGAGCTTTTCGCGGACTTTCAGCGGGAAGACGGCCTTATCCCCTATAAACTCCTCCCCTCGGGCCCGAATTTCAGGCAGGTCCAGATGGTTACCCCCCTGGCCCGGAGCGTGTGGAACCATTACCGCCTGGGGGGGGACAAAGGATTCCTGGAGAAGATGTACCGGGCCATAGCCCGCAACGACCAATGGCTGGAAAAACACCGGAACACCCGGGGTACGGGCTGTGTGGAGGCCTTTTGTACCTTCGACACCGGCGCCGACGCCTCCCCCCGGTTTTGGCAGGTCCCGGACACGCCCTACCAGGGCGATCCCGCCCGGTACGATCCGGATTCGCCGGTCCTCCCCTTTCTGGCGCCGGACATGACCGCCAACGTGTATTGCCAGCGGAAGTACCTGGCCCTCATGGCCCGGGAGTTATGCATACCGGACCCGGGCTGGGAGGCAAAGGCCCGGCAGAGCCTGGAAAGCCTTATGGGCTGCTGTTATGACGAGGGGGATCGTTGTTTTTACGACCGGGACCGGCACGGCCGGTTCGTCCGTATCCAGGGCGATAACCTTATCCGGGTGCTGGCCTGCGAAGTGGGGGACGACGCCCTCTTTGAGGACGCCCTTAGGCGGTATCTCCTCAATACGAAGAAATTTTTCTGCCGCTACCCCATTACCACCATCGCCATGGACGAGCCGGGGTTCAGCCAATCCTTTCAGTTCAACAGCTGGGCCGGGCAGGTGAGTTTTTTGACCCAGATCCGGCTGCCCGCGGCCTTTGAGTACCATCAGCGGTATGTGGAATTGACCTGGATCCAGCATCCGATTATCGCCGCCCTCTCCCGGTTTAAAAAATTCCCCGGAAGCCTCGACGCCTGGCTCGGCCGCGAGGGCTATGGGGAAAACTACACCCCCGCCATGCTCTGCCTCCTCGATTACCTGGAGCGGCTAAGCGGCATTTTCCCGGCCCCCGGGGGGGAACTCTGGTTTACCGCCCTGATCCCCAAGGGGGTGGACCACGGGGAAACGGTGGCGGAGGAGACCGGGTACCGCCGGATCGTGGACGATGCGGTCTTTGAATTCGTCAACCGGGCGGAGATGTCCGGGGTGTATAAAAACGGGGAACCGCTCTACCGTTTCCCCGCCGGGGTCAGGCTCGTTACCGGCCGGGAAGGGGCCCTCCGCGGACTCATCGGCATGACCCTCCGGCGGGTAGCGGGGGAAGTCCTCTACCAGGGCCGCTCGTTCCCCTTTGCCGTATCGGGGAACGAGCGGCTGGAATATACGGGGACGGGCTTCGTAAGCGTCGCCAGCCCCGGGGTGATCCCCCCCAACTACGGCGAAATGGACGCCCTTACCCTTTAGGCAGGATGAGGGGATTGCCGGGGGCTAAGGTTTTTGCGGTCATGGCCGCGAAAAGCTCCCGGGCCTGGTCCCGGCCAAGGGTCTGGATCGAAAAATCGTTGAGGAACACCCG